>BTRG01000016.1:0-37347 GCA_036986275.1 Gammaproteobacteria bacterium
ATATCGATGTCGGGGCGCCTTGTGGCGCTCCTCTCACCATGATAACTTCCGCGCCTTCATCAGGCGCGTAGCTCAGTTGGTTAGAGCACCACCTTGACATGGTGGGGGTCGTTGGTTCGAATCCAATCGTGCCTACCAGTTTACTCTAGCTGGCGGGGGGTTGACCCCCGCGACTACATTTTTTATTTAACCCACACGCGGCCTTTGGTAAGGGTCGCCACTGATAAGGGGGGCAACATGCCAGTGATTACCCTGCCAGATGGCAGCCAGCGTGAATTCGATCAACCCGTTTCCATCGCCGATGTCGCCGCCGCAATAGGGCCTGGTTTGGCTAAGGCGGCCCTCGCTGGGCGCATCAACGATCAATTGCTCGATACCTCGCATATCATAGAGGACGATGCCGAGCTGGCCATTATTACCGAACGCGATGCCGAAGGTCTGGAGATTATTCGTCATTCCAGCGCCCACTTGCTTGCGCAAGCCGTAAAAGAACTCTTTCCCTCCGCCCAGGTCACTATAGGCCCGGTCATCGAAGACGGGTTTTATTACGACTTCGCCTTTGAGCGGCCCTTTACCGAAGACGATTTGGTGCAGATTGAGAAGAAGATGGCGGAGTTGGTCAAAGCCGATTTCCCGGTGGAACGCAGTACTATGGATAGAGATGAAGCGGTCAGCTTCTTTCGTGAAAAGGGCGAGGAGTACAAGGCGTTGATTATCGAGGATATCCCTGAGGGTGAAACCCTGTCACTTTACCGGCAGGGTGATTTCATTGATCTGTGCCGTGGGCCTCACGTACCCAGTACCGGCAAACTCAAGGCCTTCAAGCTCATGAAAGTGGCCGGTGCCTACTGGCGTGGCGATTCCAATAACGCCATGCTGCAACGCATTTATGGCACGGCCTGGGCCCACAAGAAGGATTTAAAGGCCTATCTCCACAGGTTGGAAGAAGCCGAGAAGCGCGACCATAGACGCATAGGCCGGCAACAGCATTTGTTCCACTCCCAGGAAGAGGCCCCGGGCATGATTTTCTGGCACCAGAAGGGCTGGACGATCTACCGGGCGATAGTGGATTACATACGCCAGACCCTGCAGGACAACGGTTATCAGGAGGTGTGCACCCCGCAAGTGGTGGACCGCAGCCTCTGGGAGAAATCCGGGCATTGGGACAAATTCGGTGACGACATGTTCACGGTGCACTCCGAGAACCGGGAATACGCCGTCAAGCCCATGAACTGCCCCTGCCATGTTCAGATCTTCAATCAGGGCCTGAAGAGCTATCGTGATCTACCCTTGCGTATGGCCGAATTCGGCTCCTGCCATCGAAATGAGCCCTCTGGCACCTTGCACGGTTTGATGCGCCTGCGAAGTTTTGTCCAGGACGACGCCCATATTTTCTGTACAGAAGATCAGATTCAGCATGAGGTGGCCGCCTTTATAGACTTGCTGTTTCGGGTCTACGCCGATTTTGGTTTCACGGATATTATTATCAAGCTCTCCACGCGCCCCGAGAGCCGGGTCGGTTCCAATGAGGTCTGGGACAAGGCCGAGCAGGCCTTGCGGCAGGCGCTTGATACCACAGGTCTGGATTGGGACTTACAACCCGGCGAGGGCGCCTTTTACGGCCCCAAGATTGAATTCTCTCTCAAGGATTGTATCGGGCGTGTCTGGCAGTGTGGCACCATACAAGTGGATTTTTCCACGCCCGGTCTGCTGGGCGCCCATTACATCGCTGAGGATGGCAGCAAGCAGGCGCCGGTGATGTTGCATCGCGCCATTTTGGGCTCAATAGAGCGTTTCATCGGTATTCTTATTGAAGAGCATGCGGGCGCTTTCCCGGTCTGGTTGGCGCCGGTACAGGCTGTCGTGCTCAATATTACCGATGACCAGGCCGATTATGTGTGTTCAATTGAAAAAAACCTGAAAAAACAGGGTGTCAGGGTAGAAACTGACTTGAGAAACGAGAAAATCGGCTTTAAAATCCGCGAGCACACGCTGGCTCGTGTCCCCTATCTTTTAATCGTAGGGAACCGGGAAGTCGAAAACGGCACATTGGCCGCGCGCACGCGTACTGGTGAGGACCTGGGGACGATGACTGTTGAAGAATTCGTCAACAGGCTCAATGCAGAAATCGCGAGCCGCGGCGTTTGATTTTTTGGAGGATTAACTAATAGCAGCTAAAAAAGAGACGCGCCTGAATGATGAGATCACGGCGCCGGAAGTCAGGTTGATCGGTGCCGATGGCGAGCAGGTTGGCATTGTGAGTATCGAAGAAGCGATGCAACAGGCGGAGACAGCAAGTCTGGATCTTGTAGAGATTTCGCCCAACGCCGAACCTCCAGTTTGCCGGGTAATGGATTTTGGCAAGTACCAGTATGAAGCCAATAAACAAAAACACGCGGCCAAGAAAAAACAGAAACAGATACATGTAAAGGAAGTAAAATTTCGCCCCGGCACGGATATCGGTGATTACAATATCAAAGTCAGAAACCTGATAAAGTTCCTGGGGAATGGTGATAAGACTAAAGTCACCATGCGTTTTAGAGGGCGGGAGATGGCCCACCAGGAATTGGGGCTGGAGCTGTTAAAACGTGTGGAGGCAGATTTGACCGACCATGGGATCGTGGAACAATACCCCAAACTGGAAGGTCGGCAAATGGTGATGGTTTTACAGCCCAAGCGGGATTCCGCCCAGGGCAAAGCCGCTGCAAAGAGCGCTAAAGCAAGCGAGGATGTAGCAGCGGAAAAGAATGGTTAATTTTAAGAGTTTATAACACCGATCGGTGTTTTTTCGGAGTAAGCAATGCCTAAGATGAAAACCAACAGGGGCGCCGCCAAGCGCTTTCGCAGTTCCGCAAGCGGAGCCATCCGCTGCGGTCATTCCCATATGCGGCATATTCTGACCAAAAAGAATTCCAAGCGTAAGCGTCAGCTTCGTGGAAATATGATGGTTCATTCGGCCGATGCCGCCTTAGTGCGGCGTATGTTGCCCTACATTTAGAGGACGTAAACAATGCCACGCGTTAAACGCGGCGTGACAGCACACGCCAGACACAAAAAGATTCTTAAGAAGGCCAAGGGTTATCGCGGTGCACGCAATAGTGTGTTCCGGGTTGCCAAACAGGCAGTCGATAAAGCCGGGCAATATGCCTATCGCGACCGCCGTCAGCGTAAGCGTCAATTCCGCGCTTTGTGGATTGCACGCATTAATGCGGCTGCCCGCGAATGCGGCCTCAGTTACAGTCGATTTATGAATGGTCTTAAAACCTCTTCCGTTGAACTGGATCGCAAGGTTCTGGCCGATATCGCTGTGCATGATAAACAAGCATTCTCTGCACTGGCGGATAAAGCGAAATCAGCATTGGCAAGTTAATGCTGGCAGGCATTGACCTGCCGTATTTAACAGCTGTTCAGACGGGAAAGGTGTCATGCCTTTCCCGTTTTTATTGTCTAACGCATATAACCGAATATTAATAATATGACAGATACCTCGTTACAGGATCGACTCAATCAAATGCTGGGGCAGGCCATTGAGCAAGTGAGCGCTGCCTCAGAATTTAAGGTTGTTGAGCAGTTGCGGGTTGATTATCTTGGCAAGAAAGGCCGCTTAACCGAACAATTAAAACAGCTGGGGAGTTTGCCCGCGGAAGAAAGACCCAAGGTCGGGCAGTGGGTCAATCAGGCCAAACAACAACTGCAAACAGCTATTGCTGAACGAAAGGCGGAGCTGGAGCAAGCCAGTCGTATGCAACAACTGACGGAAAACACTGTCGATATCACCTTACCTGGCAGGGGCTTGCATAGAGGTGGCATACACCCCATAACGCGAACCCTTGAACGCCTGCAGCAGATGTTTATGTCGATGGGCTTTGTTGTTGCAGACGGTCCCGAGATTGAAGACGATTATCATAATTTTGAGGCATTGAATATTCCTGAGAACCACCCGGCTCGTGCTATGCACGATACATTCTATTTTGACGCGCACAGGCTATTGCGAACACACACATCGCCCGTGCAAGTGCGTTATATGAATTCACATGAGCCACCAATGCGTATTATTGCGCCTGGACGTGTTTATCGTTGTGATTCGGATGTTACGCATACGCCAATGTTTCATCAGCTTGAAGGGTTAATGGTTGACACAGATGTCAGCTTTGCTGAATTGAAAGGTGTTATCAGTGATTTCCTGATACAGTTTTTTGAGAAAGAACTGGATTTACGTTTCCGTCCTTCATTCTTTCCCTTTACTGAGCCTTCAGCTGAAGTCGATATCAGTTGTGTTATGTGTTCTGGAAAAGGTTGCCGTGTGTGCAGTCATACGGGTTGGCTGGAAGTGTTGGGTTGTGGCATGGTGCATCCAGAAGTCTTCAGGTACGCCGGTATTGATGCGGAAAAATTCACGGGCTTTGCTTTTGGTTTGGGTGTTGAGCGCCTGGCTATGTTGCGCTATGGCGTGAATGACCTTCGTCTTTTCTTTGAAAACGATGTGCGTTTTCTGCAACAATTTAACTAAACGTAATTATCTATGAAATTTAGTGAACAGTGGTTGCGAGAATGGGTGTCCCCGAAGATGGATATCAATACTTTGGCGCATCGCTTAACCATGGCAGGCCTGGAAGTGGGTGCTGTTGAGCCTGTGGCTGCCACATTAAAACGTATTGTTGTGGGTCATGTTCTTTCAGTAGAAAAGCACCCTGAAGCAGACAAGCTGAAAGTATGCAAGGTCGATGTGGGCCAATCGAGACCACTAACTATCGTATGCGGCGCCTCGAATGTCGCCGAAGGTATTAAGGCGCCGACAGCACTTGTGGGCGCAACCCTGCCTGGCGGCGCCAAGATAACCAAGGCCTCCCTGCGTGGCGTAACCTCTTCAGGCATGTTGTGTTCGGGCAGTGAGCTTGGTCTTGAGGAGGGATCTGCTGGGTTGTTGCTACTGGATAGTCAAAGCAGGGCGGGTCAGGAGATCATGGATGTTTTGTCACTCAATGACGTCTCCGTAGAGCTGGATCTCACTCCAAACCGAAGTGATTGTCTGGGGGTCTATGGTGTCGCCCGGGAAGTGTCTGCATTAACCGGCGCCAGACTGAAAACCTTGAAAGTGCCCAAGGCGCGCGTGCAAACAAAAAGGAAAGTTACGGTAACATTATCAGCGAAGAAAGCTTGTCCGCGTTACACTTGCCGTGTTATCGAAGGTATTGACCAATCCGCGAATACGCCACTGTGGATGAAAGAGCGCCTGCGTCGTAGTGGCCTGCGCAGTCTGGGGCCTGTGGTGGATGTAAGCAACTATGTGTTATTGGAACTGGGTCAGCCCATGCATGCCTTTGACCTTGGTAAGATTAATGGTGGTATCAAGGTGCGTGTGGCCAGGGATAAGGAATCAATAACATTACTGGATGGCAATACAGTAAAACTGGATGCCGGTACTTTACTGATAGCGGATAATAAACGGCCCTTGGCATTGGCCGGGATTATGGGGGGCGAGGATTCCGCTGTATCGAACAGTACCGGCGATATCCTGTTGGAGAGCGCATTTTTCTCAGCGGATGCGATTAGTGGCCGTGCGCGCAGTCTTGGATTGCATACTGATTCGTCGCATCGTTTTGAACGCGGAGTTGACCCAAGCATGCAGCGTGTGGCCCTGGAACGTGCAACCCAACTGCTGTTAGATATCGTCGGCGGTAAGGCCGGGCCGATAGTTGAACAGCAATCAAAACCGCATATTCCCAAGCATAAGGCGGTACATCTACGACATGAGCGCCTGCAGAAACTGCTGGGTACCCGGGTGCCGGCGCGTAAAACAGAAGGCCTGTTAAGACGCCTGGGTATGAACGTCAGAACCACAACACAAGGCTGGCACGTCACGGCACCGCCATATCGATTCGATATACATAGCGAAGTCGATCTCATTGAAGAAGTGGCACGTGGTATTGGTTATGACGAGATTCCCGCCAGGGCATTACGAGGCCCGATCAGCTTGCAAATTGCCCGCGAGGCCATGGTGCAGCATAACAGTTTACGTCATACCTTGGTCAATCGTGAATACCAGGAGATCATTACCTATAGCTTTATCGATGAGGTATTGGCACGGCAACTGGATCCGTCCACAGAACCTGTCAGGTTGGCCAATCCTATTGCATCCGATATGGCGGTGATGCGTAGCAGCCTGTGGCCCGGATTATTGCAAACCCTGGCATATAACCAGAACCGGCAACAACAGCGTCTGCGCTTGTTTGAACTGGGTCGACGGTTTCAGGGCCGGGGAAAACAGGTAAAAGAAGAGTTGCTGATTGCCGGAGCGATCTGCGGTTCCCGAACCCGGGAGCAATGGGGGGTAACCGACAGGGCAGTGGATTTCTTTGATATCAAAGGAGATGTCGGGGCCTTATTGGCGCTCTGGGATGTTGATGAGGCATGGGATTTTCGCCCACTGGAAGGGCACCCTGCGCTGCATCCCGGTCAGGCGGCGAGTATTTCACGGCAAGGACGGCGAGTGGGTCGATTGGGCGCACTGCATCCAGGGCTGCAGGCCGATTTATCACTGGAAAGGCCGGTTTTTCTATTTGAGCTGGAATTATCTGCACTAAATGCAGCGAAATTACCGAAATTCAGCGAAATTTCAAAATTCCCTGCAATCCGGCGAGATTTGGCTATAGTTGTGGGGGAGTCGATACCGGCAGCAGAGGTGATAAATGTCATCAAGGAAAGTGCTGGAATTTGGCTGATTAACCTTGAGCTGTTTGACGACTATCGCGGCGAAGGTATTGATTCGGGAAGAAAAAGCTTGGGTTTTGGCTTGACGTTACAGGAGTCTTCGCGCACTCTTAAAGAGGGTGAGGTAGATAATATCATCGATCTGGTCGTTGCGGCTTTGCGGCGGGACTTGGGGGCAGAACTGAGAAATTAGTCTTCCCACGTGGCAGTTTTAGAATAAAAGGAAGCGAAAGATGGCGCTGACAAAGGCTGATCTGGCTGAAAGCCTATATAACGAATTGGGGCTGAACAAACGTGAGGCCAAAGAGTTCGTGGAACTCTTCTTTGAGAAGGTCCGCGCCAGTCTGGCCGCCGGAGATTCCGTGAAGCTGTCCGGCTTTGGAAATTTTGGCCTGCGCAACAAGAGCTCTCGACCAGGGCGTAACCCCAAAACGGGTGAAGAAATCCCTATATCTGCCCGTCGTGTGGTGACTTTTCGGGCCAGTCATAAATTAAAAGAGCGCGTCGAAGAAAACGTGCGTGCGAATGCCGGAGAACTTGCTCAACGGGTCGGGATGAATGCTGGATCCCGGTGATAATCTAGAACTCCCACCCATACCGGGTAAACGCTATTTCACCATCGGTGAGGTCAGTGAGCTGTGTGCAGTGAAGCCCCATGTCCTGCGATACTGGGAGCAGGAATTTCCTCAGTTGAAGCCTGTCAAACGGCGCGGCAATCGCCGCTACTACCAGCGCCACGACGTTATGTTAATTCGTCAAATCAGGCAATTGCTGTATGTAGACGGTTTTACTATTAGTGGCGCCCGCAATCAGCTTATAAGCGAGTTACCGCAGACTGACGAGGGACTGACCTCGGTTCAGGAACTTATACACGATTTGGAGCAGGTGCTTGAGCTGCTCAAGAATGATTGAATTCACACCGTCTCGTTTTCAAGCAACAAATCTCAGATAACGATTCTCCCCGGATGTATTCTTAGGTATGATCCGCCGTCTTCCGTGAGTTTGCTGCGGCGAGACCTCCGCAAAGCCATGCGGGAGGCATACGGGGCGTAGCGCAGCCTGGTAGCGCACCGGCATGGGGTGCCGGTGGTCGGAGGTTCGAATCCTCTCGCCCCGACCATATCCAGAAGGCTGCCGGTTGGCAGCCTTTTCCTTTTTACGTATCTTGATCAGCATGCATGTCTTATTAAGCAATGATGACGGTTATCAGGCGCCAGGGTTGTTGACACTGGCGAGGCATCTGCAGGATGTTGAAACCATCACCGTTGTTGCACCTGAACGAGACCGCAGCGGCGCCAGCAATTCTCTTACGCTTACCCGGCCCTTACGCGTCAGACAAGCCGAAAATGGTTTTTATTTTGTCGATGGCACACCCACGGATTGTGTGCATCTGGCGATTACCGGTTTGATGCCGGAAGAGCCGGATATGGTGATTTCAGGGATTAACCGGGGCGCCAATCTGGGCGATGACGTGCTCTACTCAGGTACCGTGGCCGCGGCCATGGAGGGGCGCTTTCTGGGCCTGCCTGCCATTGCCATATCGTTGACAGGCCAGGAGGCGCAACACTTTGATACCGCGGCCCAGGTTGCCCTGCAGCTGCTGAGAAAATTGCAAACCCATCCCCTACCGGCGGACACCATACTCAATGTCAACGTACCGGATTGTTCCTATGATGAGTTGCGTGGTATGCAAGCCACAAGATTCGGGCACAGGCATAAAGCTGAACCCGTGATCAAAACCCAGGATCCGTCTGGTCAGTCTATTTATTGGGTGGGACCGCCGGGTGCCGAGGCCGATGCCGGTCCCGGGACGGATTTTCATGCCATCCGGGAAGGTTATGTTTCCGTGACACCCATGCACGTGGACCTGACACGCCACACGGCTCTGGATACCGTAGGTCATTGGTTGGACGGTACAGGGCAGTGTGAATGATGAACAGGCAGGGTATAGGCATGACCTCGGCGCGTACGCGCGAGCGATTGATCGATCAGCTAAAACAAAGCGGGATCAGCCATCCGCAAGTGCTGGATGCGATACGCAATGTCCCGCGCCATCTCTTTGTCGAGGAAGCCCTGGCCTCGCGTGCCTACGAAAACACCCCACTTCCTATTGGCCATGGTCAGACTATCTCTCAACCCTACATCGTCGCGCGAATGACACAGGCCTTGTTAGAAGGGTCTACGCCCGCAAATGTTCTGGAGGTCGGTACAGGTTGCGGGTATCAGACCGCGGTTCTGGCTGAAATCTTTGAACGTGTGTGGTCAGTTGAGCGCATAGAGGCCTTGCATCGTGCTACCCGCTTGCGTTTGCGTCAGCTGGGGTATCACAACATCAGGCTTAAGCTGGCGGATGGGAGCTGGGGTTGGAAAGAATACGCACCCTATGATGCCATCATGGTTACGGCAGCGTGTGCCAGCGTTCCACAAGCCTTGTTTGATCAACTCGCCCCCGGGGGTGTCATGTTGGCGCCGGTAGGGCAGTGGTCTGAGCAAGCGTTGCAGCGATTTACCCGAACCGGGGAGGGTGTCTCCGGTGAAACGCTGGAACGAGTGCGGTTTGTACCACTGGTGTCCGGTCAGGCATGAGGCCGTATTTAGCCCTGCTGTTTTATCTGGGCCTGGTGGCGTGTAGCAGCACCTCAGGACCCACGCCGGTAGAAGAGAAAGGGCGCGCACTGCGGCATCCGGATACACTGTATCGCAAGGTCGTTGCGGGCGATACGCTCTACAGTATTGCCTGGGAAAATGCCCGGGATTATCGCGAGCTGGCGCGCTGGAACAATATTGCCGCGCCTTATGTCATCAAGCCCGGTCAGAACTTACGTTTGTTTGCTGCCGAGGATTCCCGGCGCACAGAACAGGGCAAAGCCAGTGCCAGGAACAAGGCCCGGACCTACAAAGTGGTACGTGGCGACACCCTGTATAGCATTGCCCGCCGCTACCAATTTCGCTCCCAGGCCCTGGCTGGTTGGAATGGAATCTCACGCCCTTACACCATACGACCTGGGCAGATCTTGCATCTGGGTCCGACGGGTGACCTAAAGCCTGCCAGCAAGCGTGCCGAGAACAATAGCAGTGTATCTGCAACCAATACAAAGCCGGTAGGCTCGATCCAATCCGGGAGCGTGTCGCTCAGGCCTGTTAAGCAGTGGCGCTGGCCAACCCGGGGTAAATTAATCGCCAGGTTTCGAGGGATAAATAAAGGCATAGACATCGCAGGTTCCCGGGGTCAGCCCATCAAGGCGGCAGCGGCGGGCAAGGTAGTGTATACGGGCAGCGGGCTCAGGGGCTATGGCAACCTCATCATCATCAAACATAATGCAGATTTTTTAAGTGCTTACGCGCATAGTGACAGGACTTACGTGAAAGAGGGGGATATGATAAAACAGTCGCAAAGGATTGCAACCATGGGGAAGAGTGGTGCTGATCGCGTCAAGTTACACTTTGAAATCAGGCGCCGTGGTAACCCGGTAAACCCCCTGAAATATTTACCCCGTAAATAAACTATGCCTCGACAAGCTAAAAAAAAGAATTCAACCGATGATGCTGATGTGATCAATATTGAAACTAAAAAGCCGGACGAGAAAAAGGCTGCAACAGCATCCAAGTCCGGCAAGGCTAAAGACGCCCAGGCCGATGCCACACGGTTGTACCTGAAGGAAATTGGTTTCTCGCCACTGCTAACAGCCGAAGAAGAAGTTTACTTTGCCCGTCTGGCGCAGAAAGGCGATGAGGCCGGGCGCAAGCGTATGATAGAGAGCAATCTTCGCTTGGTAGTCAAGATTGCGCGTCGTTATATGAATCGTGGACTTGCGCTACTGGATTTGATCGAAGAGGGTAATCTGGGCCTGATTCGGGCAGTGGAAAAGTTCGATCCCGAACGTGGTTTCCGTTTTTCGACCTACGCCACTTGGTGGATACGCCAAACCATAGAGCGCGGCATTATGAACCAGACACGCACCATACGGCTGCCGGTTCATATTCTTAAAGAGATTAATATTTATCAGCGTGCCGCACGCCACCTGGCGCAGAAACTCGATCATGAGCCTTCGCCGGAAGAAGTGGCCAGCCTGCTGGACAAACCGATCTCGGAAGTGAAACGTATGATGGGCCTGAATGAGCGTGTCACCTCCGTCGATGCTCCATTAGACAGCGACCCTGATCGTTCCCTGCTGGATGCCATTCCCGACGACCGCGTGGTAGACCCCGAAGCGCTGTTGCAGAGTGAGGATATGCAGGTGCAGATAGACGTCTGGCTGAATGAACTCAACGACAAACAGCGTGAAGTAGTAGAGCGCCGCTTTGGTCTGCGTGGCCGCGAAATCTCTACGCTTGAAGAAGTGGGTGCGGATATAGGCGTGACCCGGGAACGCGTGCGTCAGATCCAGGTGGAAGCACTGAAGCGCCTGCGCAGTATTCTGGAGAAGAACGGCTATACCGTGGATTCTTTGTTCTAGCCAGCTGGCGGTAACTACTCAACAATCTCCATCAACCCTGCCACAACGTGGCGACCCTCTCCCATTAGAATATTAAATGTGCGGCAGGCAGCCGCGGTATCCATGATCTCATAGCCAATATTGGCTTGAATGACGGATTTCATGGTCTCGGAAGAAGGGAAGTTTAGGTTGCGACCCGTGCCCAACAGCAATATCTCCGGCGAAAGCTGCAGAAGGACCTGCAACTGGGCCTGGGTGAGTGTGTCTGCAGAGCTGGCGGTCCATTCCGGGATCACGGCATCAGGGGTGATGATCAGGCTGCCCTGATAGCGCTGCTGATTGATGATGATCTCCCCCGGTGCATAGCCGTGGATCAACATTTGATTCCGGGTCCCGGTTTGCAGATGAATCTTCATCACACTTCGCCTTCGTGCCCATTTGTTTGCATATATGTAGTGTACCAGCTATGTTGCTTGCGCTATCAAGACAACATAAATGAATCTTAGAATCTTA
Source organism: Gammaproteobacteria bacterium (assembly GCA_036986275.1). Classification (GTDB taxonomy): domain Bacteria; phylum Pseudomonadota; class Gammaproteobacteria; order Acidiferrobacterales; family SZUA-150; genus BTRG01. Next base: position 11,661 of record BTRG01000016.1, read on the forward strand.
CGCCAGACAAGCCCTTTGTAGTGGCCAAACGTATTTACATTTGAGTAATGGAAGATTTCCCCAGGATAAAACGCCTCCCACCTTATGTCTTTAATATCGTCAACGAGCTGAAGGCCGCGGCCCGTCAGCGCGGCGATGATATAATTGATTTTGGTATGGGTAATCCGGACCAGCCTACGCCCGGGCATATCGTCGATAAGCTTTGTGAGGTGGCCAACCGTCCCGACACCCATCGCTATTCGGTATCGCGCGGTATACCGCGCCTGCGGCGGGCGATTTGCCAATGGTACAAGAACCGGTTCGATGTCGATCTGGACCCGGATTCAGAGGCCATCGTTACGATAGGGTCTAAAGAGGGTCTGGCGCATCTGGCGTTGGCCACTATAGAGACTGGCGATGCCGTGTTGGTTCCCAATCCGGCCTATCCCATACACCCATATGGTTTCGTCATTGCCGGCGCTGATATTCGCCATGTTCCGCTGGTGCCGGATGGAGACTTTTTCAGCGAGCTTGAAAATGCCATTCGCAATTCCTGGCCCAAGCCCAAGATGTTGGTGCTGAATTTCCCGGCCAATCCGACCACGCAATGCGTGGAACTGGATTTTTTTGAGAAGGTGATAGACATTGCCAAGGAACACAATATCTGGGTAATACAGGATATTGCGTATGCCGATATCGTCTTTGATGGCTACAAGGCGCCGTCCATATTACAGGTACAGGGCGCCAAGGATATTGCCGTGGAGTTTTTCTCCTTGTCCAAGAGTTACAATATGCCGGGCTGGCGCGTGGGCTTTATGTGCGGCAACCAGCACCTTGTGTCAGCTTTAGCGCGTATTAAGTCTTATCTCGACTACGGCACTTTCACGCCGATACAGGTAGCCTCAATTGCCGCATTGGAAGGACCGCAGGAGTGCGTACATGACATACGCGATATGTATCAGGCACGCCGTGATGTGTTGTGTAATGGTCTGTACTCAGCCGGCTGGCCGGTGGAGAAGCCCAAGGCGACTATGTTTGTCTGGGCGCCAATACCTGAACCCTTCTGTGATATAGGATCACTTGAATTATCCAAACTATTATTGAAAGATGCCAGTGTCGCGGTATCACCGGGGATAGGGTTCGGTGAATATGGTGACGGTTTTGTGCGCTTTAGCCTGATAGAAAATGAGCACCGTACGCGTCAGGCTATTCGGTCTATACGTAAAATGATGAAAAACGCATAAGTGGGAGCAGTATTTTGGAACCGGTAAGAATAGGTTTGTTGGGTTTAGGTACCGTCGGTTGCGGCACGATTAATGTACTGGAACGCAATGCACGGGAGATAACACGTCGCGCGGGTCGTGATATTCAGGTAGTGCAGGCCTCTGCACGCGATATCAACAAAAAACGGGAATGTTCAATCGAGAATATTTCCCTGACTGGGCAATCGCTGGATGTAGTGACCAATCCTGACATTGATGTGATCGTCGAATTAATCGGCGGCTATGACCCGGCACGTGAACTGGTATTAAAAGCCATAGAAAACGGCAAGCATGTCGTAACGGCGAACAAGGCATTAATAGCCGTGCACGGGAATGAAATCTTTCAGGCCGCCCAGGACAAGGGTGTGATGGTGGCCTTTGAAGCTGCTGTGGCCGGCGGCATTCCGATCATCAAGGCCATACGTGAGGGTCTGTCTGGCAATCACATTGAATGGCTGGCCGGTATTGTCAACGGCACCGGCAACTTTATCCTTACGGAGATGCGTGACAAAGGAAGAGATTTTTCTGATGTGTTGGCCGAGGCCCAACGCCTGGGTTATGCCGAGGCCGATCCGACTTTTGATGTTGAAGGCATAGACGCGGCGCATAAGCTCACCATCCTGGCCGCGATTGCCTTTGGCATACCATTGCAGTTTGACAAGGCCTATGTTGAAGGCATCTCAGAAATAACACGCGCAGACGTAACCTACGCCGAAGAGTTGGGTTATCGAATTAAGCATTTAGGAATCTCACGCCATACCGGTCAAGGTGTCGAATTGCGTGTGCATCCAACGTTAATACCGGAGCGTCGTTTGATTGCGAATGTGGACGGAGTTATGAATGCGATATTAGTCAAGGGCGATGCCGTGGGTCCTACACTATATTATGGTGCCGGTGCCGGTGCCGGACCGACAGCATCCGCCGTGGTTGCGGATATTGTCGATGTCGTGCGTACGTTGACAACAGATCCCACCAACCGCGTACCCCACCTGGCCTTCCAGGCCGATGCTTTATCCGATACGGCCATTCTACCGATGGAACAAGTGCAGACGGCCTATTATCTACGCATGCAAGTCAACGATAAGCCGGGTGTATTGGCTGAGATCACACGTATACTGGGCGAATTGGGGATCAGCATAGAGGCCATGATACAAAAAGAGCCCACAGGGGATGATGAACAAGTTCCGATCATTCTTCTAACCCATCGTATACAGGAAAAAAATATGAACGCTGCAATAGAAAAGATAGAGGCGCTTGATTCCGTATCAGGTAGCGTCACACGCATACGCGTAGAACAGCTTAATCAGGACTGGAATTAATGATGTCTTTTCGAAATCGCTATACAGGTCTTATTGAAAAATACCGTGATCGCCTGCCCGTTCATGATGACACACGGCTGATAAGCCTGGGTGAAGGCAATACACCGCTTATTCGTTTGAACAATATCCCCCGCGCGCTGGACCAGGACATAGAGATTTATGTGAAATACGAGGGATTAAACCCGACCGGTTCATTCAAGGATCGCGGCATGACCCTGGCCGTGACCAAGGCCGTGGAAGAGGGCAGCAAGGCCATTATTTGTGCCTCAACGGGCAATACCTCGGCATCGGCCGCGGCCTATGCCGCGCGCGCCGGTATTACCGCCTTTGTGTTGATACCGGAGGGCAAGATCGCCATGGGTAAACTGGCGCAGGCCATGATGCATGGCTCTGTCGTCATACAAATTCAGGGTAACTTTGATGATGGCATGCGTCTGGTCAAGGAAGTGGCGGTAGAGGCGCCGGTGACCATCGTCAATTCAATTAATCCCTATCGCTTGCAAGGGCAGAAGACGGCGGCCTTTGAAATCGCTGAAGAACTGGGTGCGGCGCCGGACTACCATTGTTTGCCAGTTGGTAACGCCGGCAACATCAGCGCCCATTGGATGGGTTATAGCGAATATGCCGAGCATGGCATAGTCAACAATCGCCCGCTAATGGTGGGTTACCAGGCAGCCGGCGCCGCACCTTTTATCGCCGGTGAGATGATAGATAATCCCGAAACCATTGCCACGGCCATACGTATCGGTCATCCGCAATCCTGGGACAAGGCGTGGAAGGTACAAAAAGAGTCAGGCGGCTGGTTTGATAAATGTAATGATGACGAAATCCTGGCGACACAAAAATTGCTGGCCGAGAAAGAGGGGATATTCTGCGAACCGGCGTCCGCCATTTCACTGGCAGGCGCGCTAAGAGACATAGGTACCGGCAAGATCAAGGCCGCTAGTTGTGTTGTTTGCACGCTGACGGGTCATGGCCTGAAGGACCCGGATACGGCCATCAAGCAAAGTACCGTACCTTTGCTAAAGGTCAAAGCGGAGCTGACTGATGTTAAGGCGGCGATACTGGATAATATGACCTAGATATCGAATCCATTAATGAAATTGTCTTGACCACAGAAGTTTTGATATCAGTTGGGCGCGGCTCTTGACCTGGGCCTTGCTGTAGATCGACCTAAGGTGGTCCTTAACGGTCTGCTCGGTGATACATAGCTGCTCACCTATTTCATGGTTATGGAAACCTTGTAAAACCAGCGCCGTTATTTCACCTTCCCGTGTGGTAAAATTATAGGCATCAAGTTTTGATACAATCCTGGCTCTTGCAGGCTGTGGATTGGCTGTGAGCAATAATATGGGAGCATTAGTATTGCCACTTTGATTATGCATTACAGTAGCAGTGAACAGATATAACCGCTCATCTATTTTAATGCACATACATTTCGCAATAGGTTCCGCCGATAACGTGCCCTGATTTAGCATGTTCCATTGCTGTTTAATAGCAGTAAGCATACGGGAAATCGCTTCCGGAAATATTGGCGTTATACTGTATTGAGAATCCACATCGGGATTTAGTTCAGCGAACAACCCCCTAGCTTCGGCATTTGTCGATTTCAGATTCTCGTTCATATCAAAGATCCACGTCGCCACTGTGGATGCTTCCCACAAATGCCGTCCGCGTCGGCCATCGTCCTGCAGCGTATTGGGTAGTTCCTGTCTGAGTTCACAGTTCAGGAAGGCATTGGCGATATGTGGGCTAAGTAGTTCAAAGATTTCCTTGTCATTCTCACTAAACTCGTGCGTGGTGCGTGATCGATGCAGGCCAACACCTAATATGGGTTTCCCCCTGGTATAGACCGCACACCCCATTACGTATTCAATACCTATGGGTTTAAGAAAATCTTCATAAAACTCGCTATTACGGATTTTCTTAATAGTTGTGATATCTGTATTCCGTAACGGTCGATTGGCATTCTTGGGATGTGCGACATCTTTCAATGTGTCCAAAGCGAAATAATAGGAAGCATACGATTCGGCAATCTTTTCCGCGCCAGGGAGGTCATGGGTTATATGGCCATGACGGCAAGGGATTCCAGTAATGGGGTCTAGTGGAAAACACACAGCGGTATCATAAGGTATGAGTCTACGCCCTTGAGTAAATAACAATTCAAAAACTTCCTCCCGGGTGTTAGTGGCATAGATTGCATCCAGAAATGCCCAGGCCTTTTTATACTGTTTTTGAGAAAGAGTTGTTCTTGCTTTTGTGTTGCTTATGAAATTGGCCATCCACCCACCCCCTTAATACAGGATTATTGTACTCAATACTCCGCGATCAGGACTAGCCATGTTTAAGAATATTTAATATTCAATTCTTCTTTGTTAATAGAATCAAGGAGTTGACATGGCAGCAACTCAATCCCACTTTCGTGGGATAGACACTGATATCACAAAAACATAGGGTAATTATCAATTTCGAGGAGTCGATTTATGCGCTCGCATTTGAGAAATTTAGATGTATATCTTTCTAGTAACTGTAGAAGTTTGATTTACATTGCTGTTTTCTTGTTGTTGATACCCTTGGCATTTTCTCCGATGAGCTCCAAAGGCGCCGAAAAACCGGTCAGTAAGGCGCCAGCGACTGAATTGAAGCAGTCGTATACGTGGTTTGATGGTGATACCGAACGTACCGTCTGGTTGAATCCATCGCTACTGGCCGAGTTCAATCCAAAGACAACCGGCCAAAGCCCGGTAAAGCAGTTTTATGGTGATCGCGCCACGGAACAACCAAATCGGCAAGCCTATATAAAACTTTGGCAGTTCGATGGCGTTAGCGCTGAGACAGCGGTGAGAGAATTGATCTCCGACGATCCCAAACGCCGACTATCCGTTGTATTTCATGACCTGGCTTCTGCGAATGGCAACAAACGCGCCCTGCCTGGCAATATTATTGTTTTCTTCAAGCCCTCATGGGAGGGCCCGCAAGTCCAGCAATGGGCCAAGACTCATCGTCTGAATATCGTAAAGAAACTCCCGATTGGTGCGCAAGTCTATGAGATTGAAACCGCGCCAGGATTTAAATCTTTAGAAACAGCCAATATGATTTATAAAACTGGCGAGGTTACTGCCGCCGTGCCGAACTGGTGGGAAGAAGTCGAACCACGTTAGCCGTCAGACTAAGACGATTTGAAAGGACCGGGTATTATGAAGTTTTCCTATTTTTGTCGTTGGATTGTTGTTGCTGTCGCCTCGATTTACATTGCTGGTTGCCCCGGTTTAGGCGGCGGAGGCGGCGGAGGAGGCGGTTCAGTAGCAACTTATACGCTCGCTGTGACAAAGACGGGGTGCGGCACCGGAACCGTTACAAGCAGTCCCGGTGGCGTCAGTTGCGGGGCAGACTGTTCTGAAGACTATGACAGCGGCGCTTCTGTTACGTTGACGGCGACACCGGATGCAAGCTTCACATTCGAAGGCTGGAGCGGTGCTGGCTGTTCCGGTACAGGCAATTGTGTCGTTACCGTAAGTGCCGCCACTTCTGTAAGTGCCGAATTTGGCAAGATTGATCCTCTCTATATTGATCAGTGGCATTTGAAAAACACCGGCCAGGGCGGTGGCGTCTTGAATGAGGACATCGATGTTGAGCCGGTATGGGCCAGTGGCATTCGCGGTACCGGTGTGCGTGTCGCTGTTGTCGATGATGGCCTGGAGATCGCGCACGAAGACCTCGCTCCAAATGTGGTGCCCAACAAGAGTCATGATTATGTCGGTGGCGGTACCAATCCCACCGGTGGTGAGCATGGCACATCCGTCGCCGGCTTGGTGGCTGCGCGCGGCGGCAACTGTCTCGGTGTATCCGGTGTAGCACCCCGCGGTGAAATGGTGGGTTACAATTTGTTGCAGGCGTCCATATCAACGAATGAAGCAGACGCCATGACCCGTGATCGCGTTGATAACCACGTGTCCAGCAATAGCTGGGGGGCAGCCGATAATCGCGGCACACTGGATGCTTCCAGTCTTCTATGGAGAAGTGCAATTAATACCGGGTTAAGCGAAGGTCGTGGAGGTCTTGGAACTATTTATACCTGGGCGGCCGGCAACGGCCATCCTAGAGACAATTCGAACTATGATGGCCGGGCTAACTATCGTGGCGTAATTGCTGTAGCCGCAGTTACGGACAGCGGTACTAAATCATCCTATTCAGAGCAGGGTGCCAATCTCTGGATCAGTGCACCCGGTGGTGAATTCTGTAGTACCCATACATTGTCCACGACTGATCGGTCCGCAAATGCGGGGTACAATACGGCTGCAACAGCGGGTGCCACAGATTATGTAAACCAGAATTACACAAAGTGTTTTAACGGTACTTCCAGTGCAACCCCCGTTATTTCAGGAGCCATTAGTCTGATGTTGGAAGCCAACCCTAACTTGGGGTGGCGTGATGTACGATTGATTCTGGCCGAAACCGCCAGAAAGAACGATGCCGGGGATGCGGATTGGAAGAGTACTACTGCACCTTATAACTTTAACCATAACTATGGATTTGGTGTTGTCGATGCAGATGCCGCCGTAACACGCGCTAAGACCTGGACTAATGTGGGGCCTGAAAAAACCTATACCACAAGCCTGTCCATGCCGACGGATGGCGCCATACCTGACAACAATCTAACCGGTATCAGCGATACAATAACTGTATCGAATAGCGGCATTGGTTCTATCGAGTGGGTGGAAATCACGTTTACTTCTGATCACACATACTCGGGTGATTTAGAACTGATATTGACCAGTCCCGCCGGTGCAGTCAGCTTACTATCCAAACAACATACCTGCGGACCCTGCTCAACATACAGCGGTTGGGTCATGGGCAGCGCACGTCATCTTGGTGAGGGTGCCGATGGCGACTGGAGGCTTCGAGTCAGGGATACCGACGTGGGTGTTACTGGAAATTTCCAGTCCTGGAAACTGAAATTCTATGGCACCGCCGGTACAGTGGTAGCGTGTGACGCAACCCAGACGGCCGGTGGCGACACCGCTGATACGCGCCAGGTCGAACTGGGTAAGACAGCGGGCACATTTGATTTCAAGTACCAGACTTATTCGATAAAGGATCAAATGAAGGTCACCTATGAAGGCGGCGTGTTGCTGGATACAGGTTGTGTCGGCGAGAGTAAGACTATACCGCTTACGTACTCCGGTAGTTCAACTAAGGTTACCGTAGAAGTCATCCCGAATTGTGCAGGTACGTCAGGTACGGCCTGGTATTATACGGTTTACTGCCCATAACTATTAGTAATGTCTCTATTGATTCAGGACGCTTGTTGGATTGCCACAGACTGGATCTGCGTATCGCGGGGAGTTCATATTCTCGGACTGGAATAATCTATCCTTGCCAATGTCGTATACCACGCAGGCCAACTCCAGGTCCTGCCTATCGAGGCCTTTACTTCCAGATGTCTACTTTCTGACCGTGTTCCAGCAGGCGTTCGGCACGTTGCTGGATAAAGCGCTGTAAATTGGGCAGGGTTTTATAGGCACGCGAGGCGGCAAAATCCATCACCGATTGCACATGGAAAGATTTAAGAAAGGCCTCCATGCGTATCATTTCGGTCTTGCCATCAAAGAATACGGCTGTAGGTGCGTAGGTAATCTTTAGAGACTTGGCCCATTTCCTGGCAGTTGTTTTATTACCCTGCGGCGTAATCACTGGCGTGTTACTCCACATATCCAGTTGTACAACATTGAGTCGCGCGAGTTGTTCTCGTGATGCCTTTTCCTTCAAGATCTTGTTGTGCAGGGTGTCACATTGGCGACAGTCCCTTTGTTCGAATAGCACCATAAGAGGTTTGTTATTGGACATCTTACTGAAGTCATAAGGTGGTTTGAGGTAGTAACTTTCTTTGTGCAGCACTCCGCTGGCCTTGGGGGGCGCCAGCTTGGCATAATAGCTTCGAAAATCTGTTTTGGTTTCCTGTTTTTCAGCTACATATCGTAGCGCCGCCATAAGGCGCTCAGGTGCATAGTAACCGTTAATACGCAGGATGACTTTTCCTTGCTCATTAAAAAAGAACAGAGTAGGGGTAAACCATACTTTGTGCAGCTCGGCAAAGGTTTTTTCGTTATAGGTCTTGCCGTCAAGATTGGTGACCTCCCTGTCTCCCCACATATTCATTTCCAGTGCATCAAAGTGCTTGCGGGTATAGTCCACGATGTACTTTTGGCTGAAGTTGTTGTTAACCAGGGCGGTGCAATACGGGCAGCCTGACTGGTGATAAAATAACATCACGCGTTTATTTTGTGCGGCGGCTTCGGCTATATCCTCTCGCAGGTCAAAAAACGACTCTTTGAACCAGGCAGGTATCTCAAAGACACCGGTACCTTCGACTTTTGCCGCCTGGCATAGACTGGTCAGTGTAAAAAGAACGAAAACAAGAGAGATGTTTGTCAGTACAATCTTCATGGTTTCTACCTCGTGTCCCTTCGTATCGCCTGATGCTGATAGAATACCTTTTTGCCCGGGGTTTTGCAGTATATGGCCAGCAAGGAATTACATGTCAGGCTGAGTGGTTTAGACCCGTCAGCCCGTCGTGCTTTATCCGATGAAGGAGCCTGGCCCACGCTGCGTCGTATCTGTGGGCGTGCGGACAGCACGCACTCAGCGATGGCGGGTTATTACCCTATGCTTGCCCGTGAGTTTGGTCTGGATACAGATGCTGGGTTACCCGTAGCGGCACTGGAGGCCCTGGCCTACGGGGAGGCATCGCCAGAGTACCGGATGCGCGCCGACCCGGTACACCTGATGCCGGCGGGTGATCAGCTTGTTATGCTGGATCAGGGCCTGCTCTCATTGTCTCAGGATGAAGCAAAGGGTTTGGTGGATGAAGTATTAAAACTCTTCGCCGAGGACGGTTGGGAGATTGACGTGCTCAGACCAGATTGCTGGCATCTGCGGTTACCCATGGCGCCCGATATTAGGACAACACCCGTCGATGAGGTCTTCGGGCACAGTATACAGCATGCCCTGCCTGTGGGCGCCGATGCCATGGCCTGGCACAGGATCCTGACCGAGGTGCAGGGCTTGTTACATACATCTGAGATTAACAGGGTGCGAGAGGTGCAAGGGGATTATGTTGTAAACAGTCTTTGGTTCTGGGGAGGTGGCCGCTTGCCCAAACCCCTGAGCAGTGAATGGCAAGAAGTGTGGACGAATGACGCCTTTGCAACAGGGCTGGCGATTCACAGTAACATTCCCTGCAAGCCATTGCCGGAAACATTAACTGCTATTGAGGCTATCTTACCCGAGGGCAAGAACCTGCTTGTAATAACGCTGCCATTGATGAGCACATTGGAATCCATGGAGAAGAACTGGTGGGCGCCGTTGGCGGTGGCTTTGATGCAAGGCCGTCTGCGGAAACTGACCATCCGTTGGCCGGGATCACCGGTTTATTCAATCACATCGTCACAATATCGCTGGCGTTTATGGCGTAGCAGTGTGAGCCCAAAGGAGTTTTTCGCTGATGCGTCGTAAACAACTGCACCGGCGCGAGCTTGTGCAGGAGAACATCGACAATCTTTCTGGTTTGCATCCGGTTTTGGCGCGTGTGTATGCCGGTCGTGGCGTCAAAACAGCCGCAGACCTGGATTATGATCTGGTCCGCTTGCTTCCTCCCGGCGACCTAAAGGGTATGGATGACGCAGTCACTTTGCTGCAGCAGGCCTTACAAGAACAGCAACACATAATGATCGTCGGCGACTTTGATGCCGATGGCGCGACCAGTTGCGCCGTGGCGGTGCGCGCCCTAACTCAGTTAGGCGCCAGCAGGGTTTCCTTTCTGGTGCCAAATCGTTTTGAATACGGCTATGGATTAACCCCCGAGATAGTAGAGCTGGCTGGCCAACAGTCACCGGATATTATTGTCACGGTAGACAATGGAATCTCCAGTGTGGAGGGCGTTGCTACCGCCAGGAAAAAAGGTTTCAGAGTACTGATAACAGACCACCATTTGGCGGGCGAACAACTCCCTGATGCGGATGCCATGGTCAATCCCAATCAACCCGGCGATGAATTTGCCAGTAAATGTCTTGCCGGCGTAGGCGTGATTTTTTATGTCATGCTGGCCTTGCGTGCGCGCTTAAGAGAGAGCGGCTGGTTTGGTGAGGCAACATGCAAAGAGCCAAATCTCGCAAGCCTATTGGATCTTGTGGCATTGGGAACCGTGGCCGATGTCGTGCCGCTGGATTACAACAATCGCATTCTGGTTGCCCAGGGGCTAAAGCGTATTAACGCTGGCAGGGCCTGCGCCGGTATACAGGCCCTGTTACAAGTGGCGAAGATTACACCGGGCAGATTGCAAGCCAGTGACCTGGCATTTCGAATAGCGCCCAGGCTCAATGCCGCCGGGCGACTTGATGATATGTCTCTGGGCATAGATTGCTTGTTGAGCCATGACAGGCATCAGGCCCTGGCCTTGGCGCAGCAGCTGGATCAATTAAACAGTGAACGCAAAGTGATACAACAGGATATGGAACGTGATGCCAGGGCAGCCGTCAGTGCTTTGCATCTGGACGAGGCTGGGCTGCCATATGGACTGTGCCTTTTTGATAAGCAATGGCACCAGGGTGTAGTCGGGTTGGTGGCGGCACGCATCAAAGAACAGTGCCACAGACCGGTAATCGCCTTTGCCCAATCTGAAGACCATGAGTTAAAGGGTTCGGCGCGTTCCATACCCGGCCTGCATATCCGTGATGCTCTGGATGCTGTCGCGGTACGTCATCCGACCCTGTTAAAGAAATTCGGGGGGCATGCCATGGCCGCCGGCCTGACCTTGCTGAGCCGGGATTTTGAGACCTTCAGCCTGGCCTTCGATGAGGAAGTGCGGCGCAGCCTGCGGCAAGAGGATCTGCAGGCATGTGTGATGACGGATGGCATACTGGACCCATGCAGTATGAACCTGGAGTTTGCGCAGGCTTTGGCGCAGGCAGGCCCCTGGGGGCAGGGGTTTCCCGATCCGTTATTCGAGGGTGCATTCGAAATTGTTCAGCGCCGGGTGGTCGGCCAGCATCATCTCAAGCTGGTGTTACGCATCAATGGCCATGATGCCTGTATCGATGCCATTGCCTTTAATGGAGCGCCGCAGGGCAAGCTGACTGGAGCGCAGTATATACATGCCGCATACCGGCCTGAAGTGAATGAATTTCGTGGACAGCAATCCCTGCAGTTCATGATCGAATATTTCCACGAGTCCGATTCCACGACGACCACAACCTGACATGATGTTACGAATTAATTTACAATAAATGCCATGAAGACAAGAACAATAGAAGACTTTGTTGGCAATACACCGCTGGTGCGCCTGCAGCGACTCGTGTGTGATTCCACCAACACGGTGCTGGCAAAACTGGAAGGCAATAACCCGGCGGGTTCGGTAAAAGACAGGCCGGCCCTGAGCATGATCAAACATGCCGAGGCCCGCGGGGATATTAAGCCGGGGGACATGTTGATTGAGGCAACCAGTGGTAATACGGGTATCGCATTGGCCATGGCGGCCGCTATTAAGGGTTATGGCATGACATTAATTATGCCGGAACATATGAGCCTCGAGCGGCGGGTAGTTATGAAGGCCTTTGGCGCCGAAATTATTCTGGTGCCAAAAGAAGCGAGTATTGAGGGCGCCCGCGATCTGGCACTGGCCATGCAGGACGAAGGCAAGGGCAAGGTACTGGATCAATTTTCTAATCCTGACAATCCGCTGGCCCATTACGAAGGGACAGGGCCGGAGATCTGGCGTGATACCGAAGGTAGGGTTACGCACTTTGTTAGCGCCATGGGGACGACCGGTACCATTATGGGTACATCACGTTATTTGAAGGAACAAGACAGCGCCATAGAAATAGTTGGCGTACAACCCAGCGAAGATGCCAGCATACCGGGCATACGCCGTTGGCCGAAGGAGTACTTGCCCAGGATTTATGATGCAACACGCGTGGACAGGATTATTGATGTGGGCCAGCAAGATGCGGAAGAGATCACCCGCAGACTGGCCGCGGAAGAGGGGATTTTCTGCGGCATATCTTCCGGCGGCGCTGTCGCGGCGGCACTGCAGCTCTCGAGTATTGTAGAAGACGCCGTCATTGTCGTCATTATCTGCGATAGGGGTGATCGCTATCTGTCGACGGGTGTTTTCCCGGCCAGTTAGTCTTATTTCTGGCCGCGTAATACGTCCGTCTTTCTGCGACCATGATTTTTTCGTCTGTCCCCTTTTGTGGGTTCCTGTCTGACTTCGCTCCGACGATCAGGTAGATCGCGACGTTGAGTGCGACGGTGCTCTTGCCCGTTTGGCGGACCTTTGGATGTGTTTGCCATAGACTCCCCCATGACGATTATTGTGGACGTTGTTACATAACTATAGCACTTGAAAATCAGGGGAATAGGGAATGGCTTAACACGCACTAGAGATGTTACTGAAAATATCCATGTATAATCAGTATGTTATCAATATACTTTAAACTTAATTCTAGCATGTAAGACGCTATTATCAGGGCCATAAATGCCTTATCCACGACCGAAAGAGCATGATGAAATGTATTTCACCTGGTAAAAATGTGGCAGGTAATAAAGCTTGTTTAAGCTCAAGGCATTCGTACGCAGCAGCAGGTAAGTAACTATAAAACAGCTATTAACTGATCGGCCCGTGCCAGGCGCTCGGCCAGCAATGTCAGGAACTTCTTGTTGAAGCGAGCCTGCAAGGCATTGGAGGCCTCTCTCAGGCTCTCCGCCTGAATTTTGATTAGAAGGATAGGTGCATTGGTAGTGATGGTCGCGCTGCGTTTATTCTGGGCTTCGTTGATATAGACCATTTCACCAAAGCTGTCACCGGGTTTGATGAGACCTAATAATTTGCCGCTCTTGGTGACCCGCGCTTCGCCCGAGGCGAGAATAAAAAAGGATTTGCCAACTTTGTCTTCCTGCAGCAATACCGCATCTTTAGGAAAGATTTTCCATTTACTGATGCGCACCAGTTCCCATAGTTCGGTTTCAGAAAAGTCCTTAAAAAATTCGAGGTGTGTGAGGGTGTTATAGCGCTTGGTATCGGAATTCTCTTCTTCTGAGTCATTATTGCTGGAGGGAAATACCTTGCTCAAGTCGTCGGAGAAATCAGCCCAGGCGCCATAGCGTTGTTCCCGGTTTTTATTCATTGCGCGCTTGACGATGCGTTCAATTTCTTCAGGTATCTCCGGTCGTATCTCACGCAAGGGTTTGGCTTCATCATTCAGTATTTTATTGACGAAGCCATATTCAGAATCGGCCACAAAAGGCAGCTTGCCGGTCAACATTTGATAGAACACCACGCCCAGGGAATAGATGTCTGTCTGATTATTCAGGTCTTGTCCTTTGATTTGTTCGGGCGACATATAGGCGGGTGATCCCACGGCGCCAACAACCTGGGTTTGCTCGGCGGTATGATGCAGGGCAGCGCCAAAATCAGCCACCTTGATTTCGGTATCCCCCAGAAACATGATATTGGCCGGTTTGATGTCGCGATGGATCAGGCCGTACTGCCAGGCATATTCAAGCGCCTTGCAACATTTAAAAATGATTTCCGTTACCCGCTGTATAGGCATCAGGTTGCCGGGATCGCAATAGGTCTTGAGCGTGGTGCCAGGCACGTATTCCATCACGATATAATGGGTGTCATTTTCTATGCCGGCGTCAAAGACACGGATAATGTGCGGGTGATGCAGCTTTCCGGCCAGGCTGGCCTCATTCATGAACATTTTCTTGAATTTTGGACCATTCACGGGATCCAGGAAGACGCCCTGTGAAGCAGCCTTGATGGCGACTTCATCGCCCGTAAAGGGGTCCTCGGCGACATAGACCGACGCGGTTGCGCCCTTGCCGATTTCACGTGTGACCTGGAATTTTCCGATTTTTTCCAGTTTGGCCATTTTTTATTATTTCCCCGCTAGAGTCCTCAAGAGTAGTGCCAAATACGGGTGAGGCCAACATCAACGCGCTTGCCCGTTTGCCATAAGTCACGCATTATTGGCCGCCAAAATGGGCCCAGGAGTCTGAATAAACGATGAATGTCTTCGTCTTCGATATAGAAACCATCCCTGATGTGGATGCCGGGCGGCGTATTTATGAACTCGATGGCCTGAATGACGATGATGTCGCCAAGGTCATGTTTCACAAGCGCCGGGAGCAGACGGGAGATTCTGATTTTCTGCGCCTGCACTTGCACCAGATCGTGGCCATCTCCGCGGTCTTTCGGCATGGTGACGGCCTCAAGGTCTGGACCCTGGGGGACCCTGAGAGTAGCGAGGCCGAGATCGTGCGGCGCTTTTTTGATGGCATCAAACGCTTTACGCCTACGCTGGTGTCCTGGAATGGTGGCGGTTTTGATTTGCCGGTCCTGAACTACCGCGCCCTGAAGCATGGCATTGTTGCCCAGCGCTATTGGGATATGGGTGAAGACGACAGGGACTTTAAATGGAATAACTATGTCAACCGTTATCACCAGCGGCACACGGATCTGATGGACATGTTGGCCATGTTCTCACCACGGGCCAATGCACCGCTGGATGAGATTGCCGTGATGCTGGGTTATCCCGGCAAGATGGGTATGAGCGGCGCCAAGGTTTGGGGGCAATACCAACAAGGCAATATCATGGATATCCGCAATTATTGCGAGACGGATGTACTGAATACCTATCTTGTTTATTTGCGCTGGTTACTCAATCGCGGACAACTCACACAGTCCGCACTGGAAAAAGAAGAAACGTTGGTGAAGGAGACCTTGAAGTCAGAGAACAAACCTCACCTGGCGGATTTCCTGCAAGCCTGGGAACAGGGTTAACCCTGGATGGCAAGAAGGTCGCGCAAGCGTCGTGACGACACGGTGTATACCGCTGAAGTGTCTGATCTGGACCACCACGGCAATGGTGTGGCGCGCAGTCATGGCAAGGTGGTTTTTATCGCCGGCGCCTTGCCGGGTGAAACCGTACGTTTCAGGATTCAACGTAAACGCAGCAAGTTTGATTTTGGCAAACTGGAAGAAATTGTAACGGCATCGCCAGATCGCGTGACGCCGCCCTGTGAAGTCTTTGGTGTTTGCGGTGGCTGCAGTTTGCAACATCTACGCTATGCAGCACAGATCAACTTCAAACAATCCTTATTGCGTGAACAACTTCAACATGTTGGCAATGTTGAACCGCAGACCTGGCTGGCGCCGTTAAGCAGTGAACCCTGGCACTACAGACGCAAGGCCAGGCTGGGTGTACGCCTGGTACCCAAGAAAGGCGGCATCCTGGTTGGCTTCAGGGAAAAGGGGGCTTCGTACATTACCGGTTTGCAAGGTTGTCATGTACTGGATAGGCATATAGCGGAGCAATTGCCTGCCTTGCATAAACTGATTACCGGGATGTCATGTCCCAATCGTATTCCGCAAATTGAAGTGGCGGCAGGTGATAATGAGCTGGCATTTATTTTTCGTAATTTAGACCCGCTAACGGATGCAGATGAAAACAGGTTTGTTGACTATGGGAAGAAAACCGGAATACAGATTTATAAACAGCCGGCCGGACCTGACAGTATCGCTCGTTTATGGCCTGTAGACGCACCTGCGTTATCATACACTCTTCCAGCGTATAATCTCTGTTTCAACTTTCGTCCGACAGATTTCACACAAGTGAATGCCGGCATGAATCAATTAATGATAGAGCAAGCACTTGCCTTGCTCGGGTTGAATCATGATGACAGGGTACTGGACCTGTTTTGTGGCTTGGGTAACTTTACTTTACCGATCGCAACAGAGGCAGGTCAGGTGCTGGGTATTGAAGCGGATGAACTGCTGATTACCGCGGCACGTGTGAATGCCAGTAATAACAAGGTGGCCAATGCAGATTTTCGTTGTGCAGATCTCTACCAATATACTGAAGAGCTGCCCTGGCATGGGTTTAGCTATAATAAGTTGTTACTGGACCCACCACGTTCAGGCGCCCTGGAAGTACTTGAGCGCCTGCCGGAGGCCGGACCTGATCGCATCGTCTATGTCTCGTGCAATCCCGCGACCCTGGCGCGTGACACAGATTATCTGGTGAGCAAAAGAGGTTATACTCTGGTTCAGGCAGGTATTTTGGATATGTTTCCACAGACCAGTCATGTTGAATCCATGGCCATGTTTGAAAAAAATCACTGATGTCCAGGGCTCATATTATAACGGTACACGTTCCCACGCAGACCCTGCATGCAATCAATGAAAAGGGTGGCGTGATATTGTCTGCGCGTATTTCTACAGCTAAAAATGGTGTCGGAGAAGTCATGGATAGCGAGCAAACCCCGAGGGGAGTGCACATCATCCGTGCCAAGATAGGCGCAGGGGCCAGGAGCGATACTGTATTTGTAGGGCGCCGGCCTACAGGAGAGATTTATTCAACAGAGCTAAGGAAGCAGCATCCTGACCGTGACTGGATACTAACCCGTATCATGTGGCTCAGCGGTACTGAAGTGGGACGTAATCGACTGGGTAATGTTGACACCATGCGACGGTATATTTACATACATGGCGCTCCGTTTGATGATCCCATGGGGGTTCCCAATTCTCATGGTTGTATCAAGATGCACAATAAAGACATTATAACACTATTCGACAACGTGCCTGTGGGTACTTTGGTTAATATAATAGGTAAGTAAGATGTCTCTGGGCCCCATCATGCTGGATGTCGCAGGTTTCGTCTTGACAGATGAAGAGCGGCAGCGTCTGCAGCATCCATCTGTAGGTGCGGTGATCCTGTTCAGTCGTAACTATGAGTCTCCGCGGCAATTGATGGCCTTGATACAGGACATCCATGCACAGCGTACACCTCGGCTGCTGGTGGCGGTGGATCACGAAGGCGGCCGTGTACAGCGTTTCCGTGAAGGTTTTAGCGCTTTACCGGCGGCGAGAATCTTCGGCGACATTTATGATGAGCATCCCCGGCGCGGCAGGGACCTGGCCGAAGCGGCGGGGTGGTTGATGGCCGTCGAATTGCTGTCCGTGGGTGTGGATTTCAGTTTTGCCCCCGTGTTGGACCTGGACCGTGGTGTCAGCAGTGTCATCGGTGACAGGGCGTTTCATAGCAATCCGGAGATTGTGGCCGAGCTGGCGCATTCCTATATGGTAGGTATGCACAACGCCGGTATGGCAGCGACCGGTAAACACTTCCCTGGCCACGGTGCTGTTAAGGAAGATTCACATCACGACCTGCCGGTTGATGATCGCGAATATCAAGACATTGCCATGGAAGATATCGTACCGTTTGAGCGCATGGTGCATTATGGCCTGGCCGCTGTCATGCCAGCCCATGTGTTATATAAAAATGTGGATAGCCGGCCCGCGGGGTTCTCACGTTTCTGGTTACAGGAAGTGCTGCGCAATCGTTTACAATTCCAGGGAGTAATATTCAGTGATGACTTGTCCATGGCAGGCGCTCATGCACAAGGCACTATCGTAGAAAGAGCAGATGCCGCCCTGGACGCGGGTTGTGACATGGTGCTGGTGTGCAATGATGCAGAGGCGGCGAATGAGCTGGTGCGGAACCTGGAAGTAAAAGACAACCCGGCAAGCCTGATGAGGCTGGTGCGCATGCATGGCCGCGGCGAAATGACCAGGGAGCAACTGCTGCAAGATCATCATTATTTACAAACGAGAGATATGATTGGCAATATCACGCGGTGATGGCAAAGAAACGTTCAAAAAAGAAATCGGCACAGCCTATTAAACCACTGGGCAAACTCAAGCTGGAGAGTTTCAATAATCTGACCAAAACCCTGAGTTTTAATATTTATGATGTTGCCTATGCCAAAACAGAGCATGAACAGCGTGAATATATTGCCTATATTGATGAAGTCTATAACGCAGAACGTCTGACGCA
The DNA here is from genome assembly GCA_036986275.1 of Gammaproteobacteria bacterium. Lineage (GTDB taxonomy): Bacteria > Pseudomonadota > Gammaproteobacteria > Acidiferrobacterales > SZUA-150 > BTRG01. The sequence continues at coordinate 30,120 of BTRG01000016.1, forward strand.
GACCCTGAAGGAAGTGGCCGATATTATCGGTGCGAATATTCTGAATGTTGCATACCAGGATTATGACCCCGAGGGGGCCAGCGTCACCATGTTAATATCGGAACTGCCACTGACTGAAGAGCCCGCGAACCCGGAAGAGCCGGGGCCTTTACCCGATACCGTGGTTGCCCATCTGGATAAGAGCCATATCACGGTGCATACCTATCCGGAAAGTAGTCCCTATGCCGGAATCAGCACCTTCCGCGTGGATATCGATGTAGCGACATGTGGCAAGGTTTCACCACTGCGGGCCTTGAATTACCTTATTCATTCCTTTGAGTCCGATATTGTTATTATTGATTACCGTGTACGGGGTTTTACGCGCGACGTGAAAGGTAAAAAACACTATATCGATCACAAGATCAATTCAATACAGAATTTTATTGATCCGGGTACCCTGGACCATTATCAGGCGCTTGATGTAAATGTGTATCAGGAAAACATGTTCCATACAAAAATGTTGCTAAAAGACTTCGACCTTGACGAATATTTATTTGCCCTCAGCAAGGACGAATTGAAACCAAATGAACAAAAGAAAGTGGAAAAGAAGCTGCGCCGGGAAATGCTGGAGATATTCTACGGTCGGAATATATCCGCTTAGCTTACAGCGCGTGCTGTTAACTGGTAACGGCGCCAGGCTCTCCACACCCACCACGCTGTTGCATAGATCCAGACAAAAGGATCTATCAAATAGTCCCACAGGTTGCGCGATTCCAATAACTCTATATTGAATGCACTAATCGTAGCGATCACAACAGCAATAATGATGTATTGCCGCCGCCAGCATGCCGCCAGCCCTGATACCAGTAGCGCCACAGCCAAGACCCATGCTTCATAACCAATAGAATAGAGATCAAAGGCCGTGGCGCCCAGGGATGTGGGGTACAGTATGAAGCCCGCCGCGGTAATTGCAGCCAATATGAGATGTCGTGATCGTTCTGGAATTATCTGTTTTCCCGACAAGCGAAACACCACGGCATCGCCCAGGAGTATCAGTGTAATGATACTAAGGTCGCCTGTGATACCTCGCACGTAAGTATAGACAGACATGCCTTTAACAGGTATCGCCACAATCAGTGCGGCGGCAAGAATAACAATTAAGATGCGAATACCGTTTACATTCCGGCGTGAGTATATTATAGAAAGCAGCCACGCAAGCAATAACGCCGGACCAAGGTAAGCACTGATTTGGGCCAGCATCATTGTCGTTGTTTCTTCTTCAGCCATGCTAGATTGAAAGTGATATGTTTAATCCTGTGTTTCTTCCAGGTATAGCTCAAGTGAAACAGGCCGTCCTGCGTTTCAATGAGGAAAGGATAAGAGAAGCGCATGCTGCGGTCAGGTTGTTCATTTTCAAAGGCATGAAGGGTCTCCCAGTTAAGGCCATTATCCCTGGATGTCGCTAGTGATAGATTATGGCGCCCCCTTTGTGCGTGGTTGTAAACCATTAATAATTCACCGCTTGCAAGCCTGTGCGTATAAATTCCTGCGTTGGGATTGGGCAGCGTTGTCGGCATCAGGGGAGACCAGTGTTTGCCGCCATCACGTGTTTCGCTACGTAAAATATAGCGCGGCCTTGGCCCACTGTCCCTGAGGAATGCAACGGCGTCGTGCTCGTCGATTACCGCCAATACAGGTTGCAGACTGTTTCTTGACTGGCCGATACGGATCTTGTTTTCGACTTTAGCCTCGTGGTTGATTATCAGCAGTTCACCAAATTTCTTTGCCAACTCATGATAGACAGGCAGGGCCAGGCGACCATCTTTCAGCTCTATGGGTGCTGCCCTGACCAGGGTGCTGACATTGATAAAGGGGCTGGCAATCAATCGTTTTGCATTGCCCCATGATCGGCCGTCATCTTCTGAAGTCATGACGTTGATCGCGCTGCCCGACCAGCCGCCTGCCGATACCGAAACATAAAACAGCCACAGCCTGTCCAGCCGGTCGCGAAATAGTACCGGATTGCCCAGGGTCTTGATGAAGCGATTAAGCTGGACCTGGGTTTGTTGCCGATCGGTAATTTTCCGGGCAGACGACCAGATACCCGTCTTCTTGTTCAAGCGCGCCTGATAGATGGCCGCATCATCCGCCCCTTCACGGGTACCACCATACCAGGCCGCCATAACGTCGCCATTGGCAAGTTCCGCCAGGGTCGAGGCATGGGTGTAAGCGGTGAGATTCCCGGGTGTAATGAAGTGCTCCTGGTAGATGCTGCGTGCCGCGCCCTCATGCGCAGGTCGAGCAGGCACAATAAACGGACTATCAGGTTTCGGCGCCACACGCCAAAATGTTGGTACAAAAGCAATCACCAGCAGCAGGGCAAGGGATGCTTGCTTATAGGATCGGGTCATGGGGCGTTTTATAGGTATAATGCGACGCAAAACGAGCCCAGATTACCAGAGCCGCATCGCCACTGACACCCCATGATTTCCTCATATTCGCTGATAGACAGACTGGCCGACAGGAACATGACTACCGTTTATACGGTGATCTTTTTGCTGGCCGTTCTGGTCTTGTCACTGGGTATCGATGCGGCCACCGGAATTACCGGCAAGGATGAATATTTCCTGAGTCACCGCACACCATTGACCATGATGGAGCAGGATCGATGGTGGGTGCCGTGGCTGGACGAGGCGCCACGCCTGAAGAAGCCGCCCATGCTCTATTGGCTGGGGCGGGCCTCCTATGAGGTGTTTGGCCCTTCGGCCGCTAGTGCGCGAATTATCGGAGTGGGCTTTGCTGCCTTACTCGTCATGATGACGGCCATAATTGCCTATCGTTTAACGGAGAACCGGCGTTATAGCCTGTTATCGGCATTCATTGTCTTGTCGACACTGTCGCTGGCGGTAGAAGGCCGGCGCATGATGCTGGATATACCCAGCACGGCATTCAGCGCCATGGCGTTTTATGCCTTTTTGCGATGGCGGTCCGAGCCCAGGGCCTGGGTGGCGGTACTGGGGGCGGCCAGCCTGGCCGCGGGTGTGCTCACCAAGGGTCCGCTCACCTTCATGCTTTTTGGTTCAGGCCTGTTGGCCTTGTTTATAACCGCGGGAGATGTACGGCGTTCATTAACGGAACAGCCGGGTCATGTGGTTCTGTATAGTGTCGTCTTGTTGGGGTTGACGCTACCGTGGTTTGTCTATGTCTATCTGCAATTCCCCGAGACCAGTCTTAACATGCTGCAAGAGGATGCCGGATCACGACAGTTGTTTACCTTTTCATCGGCGCCTGTATCGGCATTTTTCCTGCTAGGTATTCCGTGGTCTTTTGTTTTGTTGCAGACATTGCTGCAACCCCGTTATAGCGCCGCCGCACCGACCACGATTAAAGAGCAGACCGCGTTTCTGATGCTGTGGTTGTTGATTAGCCTGTTGCCCTTTTTCTTTTTTCGCAGCTTTGCCCGCTATATGGCCGGTTCCATTGTTCCCATGGCCCTGTTGCTGGCCTGTGCAATGCACAGCGCCGATATACGCGGTCTTCGCTGGTCGGCGCGTCTGGGAATGTTACTGGGTGTTGTGGTAACGGCATTATTCTGTGGGGCGGCCCTGTGGTTCAGCCTGGCCCTGTGGATGCCGCTGCTGACATTGATTGCCTTGGGTTTATTTGTATGGGTCTGGTGGAAGAGCCGACATGCCGAAGCCATGGCCCTGAGTGCAACGCTATTATGGATGTTATTGCTGGGCGCGGTGTATCCGCAACTGGGTATTAATTATATCCCCGGGGAAGTCTATGAACGGGTAGGGGATAAGGATGTGATACTGTTTGCGGGACCGCAGCCAGCCTTGCTGGCGATCACAAAAGGCCGTGCCTACTATCGTACGAAGCATTTAAAAGAAAAGGACTTTTCATCGACGCCGCTTATCTTTACCCCGCTGGACAATGCCGCCGATCTGGAGAAGCAGCTACAGGATTTGAAGCAATCCTATACGCCGCAATACCGCTATAAAGCGCTAAATTCCCGTGGCACCTGGGTACGATTCACGCGCCGCGGCACGACCCGGGCCGATTGGCGCCGCGCCTTGGCGACACGCTCACTGGAGGACCTGAAGACCGAGATTGTTCTCTATGGACCGGTAACGTCACGTTGAACCCCATATTGCGTATCTTTATCGGCGCGGTCCTGCTTGTCTTGTTACTGATCGCCGTTGATGTTTATGTCGGTTGGTCAGAATTGCTGACACCCTGGCTGCTGTTGTCACCGGAAACTATTGTGATTGCCCTGATTCTTACTTTTGCAACTTATATGGCCCGGGCAATGCGCATATACGATTATTTCTATCAGCAGTTGAAAGGCAGGTTTGCAGCCTGTCTGCGTTTGAGTCTTCAGCATGGACTCCTCAACAACTTTCTTCCCATGCGCACGGGTGAAATTAGTTTTCCTCTACTGATGTCGCGCCAGTTTGATATCCCCGCCAAACGTTCTGTACCGGCCCTGTTATGGTTCCGCATCATGGATATCCATACACTAATATTGTTAGGGTTGGTATCTCTGCTACAACCCCAATTGGGTAATACCCTTACGGTGGTATTGGCAGTCGCCTGGCTTGCCGTACCCTGGGTTTTATTGGTCGGTAGTCGTCGATTGCAACAGGGAGTATCCAATCGGCAGGGACGTGTCTTTGAGCTTCTGATAAAACTGTTGCACAGCCTGCCTCATGATCGTATCAAATTTTACAAGACCTGGGCCTGGACGGCGCTGAACTGGTTTATCAAGTTGGCGGTATTTACATTTATTTTAATGCAGTTCATCAAACTTCCGGGAGCCGCAGCACTGCTGGGTGTGATTGCCGGTGACCTGACCAGCGTATTACCTGTGCACGGTATTGCCGGCGCCGGGACTTACGAAGCAGGAATTGTTGCAGCCGTTCTGCCTTTTGGCGCGGAGGCATCCGATGCGCTTAAGGCTGCCGTAAATCTGCATATATTTATGCTGGGCGGGTCTATACTGGGTGGCCTGGTCAGTCTGTTATTGCCCGCGCGCAAATAATAGATCGCCCGCTATCGAAGGTCTGCCTGCTCTGGTAGCATCCACACTCAATAACTTTACGCAAGCAATCAATATGAGTAACACCGCACGCAAACTGTCTATTGTGATTCCGCTTTACAATGAAGAGGAGAGTGTTGCGCCTTTAATAAAACGTACACATGAAGCCCTGCAGGAATATGGTGCTCCCTGGGAATTGATCCTGGTGGATGATGGCAGCCTTGACAATACTGTCAAAGTACTGGAAGAACAAAAACAGCACTACGGTGAACATGTGCGCATTGTTCAGCTGCAGCGTAACTTTGGCCAGACAGCCTCCATGCAGGCCGGTATCGATGCGGCACGGGGAGAAGTTATCGCAACCTTGGACGGTGATTTACAGAATGATCCGGTTGATATTCCACGCATGGTCAAGCGCTTGTTTGATGATGACCTGGACATGGTGGCCGGATGGCGCAAGGACAGGAAGGATGGCTTGTGGTTACGCAAGATCCCCTCACGCATTGCCAACAGGCTAATCGGACGCATTACCCGCGTCAATCTGCATGATTATGGTTGCAGCCTGAAGATTTACCGGGCCACCATTATTAAAGGTGTTCGCCTCTATGGAGAGATGCACAGATTTATACCGGCATGGGTGGCAATACACACAGCGCCACATCGAATCCAGGAAGAGGTGGTCACGCATCATGCGCGTCAGTATGGAGAATCCAAATACGGTATCACACGTACATTTAGAGTCGTCCTGGACCTGTTATCCGTCTATTTCTTCATGCGTTACCGCACACGGCCCGGCCATTTCTTCGGCAAGATCGGCCTGTTGGTTGGCGGCCTGGGTGGCGCGATCCTGGTTTATCTTGCCTTTGTAAAATTGATACTGGGAGAGGATATTGGTGCACGTCCCCTGTTGATGTTAGGAGTGTTACTAGTGGTAATGTCTGTACAGTTTCTGACTACCGGCATACTCAGTGAGTTTATTGCCCGTACCTACTTTGAAAGCGGCACTGAAAAATCCTATGCCGTACTGAACGGCGATATGCATGTGCTGGATGAAGGCAAGGGATGGAAACAGTAAAATAATTAAAGATGTAATGGTATTGATGCCCCGTCAGCTTGCTGCAGTGTAGTTTACGAAAGCCCTGAAAGTACGAGTACGTATTGCAATGTTGCGCACTTCTGGTGGTCAGGCACGGAAGATGTACTCCTTGTTTGCCTGGAATTAATATGTAATGGAAACCTTAATTATTTCGCCAATGTTATTGGCGCTGTTATTTTTTATTGTTGCACTTATATATTCATCCGTGGGGCTGGGTGGGGGTTCTTCCTATACTGCTTTGTTGGCTATCTTTGGTGCCAACCCCCTGGCTATCCCCTCCATATCGCTTTCACTAAATGTCATTGTCACGTCTATTGCCAGCACAAACTTCCTGCGATCGGGCCATGTACGGACGCGTTTAATTCTGCCTTTCGTGATTACTTCCATTCCCATGGCCTATGTTGGTGGTGCCGTGGAATTACCCCGTAAAGTATTTTATCTCTTGCTCATGGCCAGTTTGTCCGTCGTGGCGGTTCGAATCTATGCGCCCATGAAAACAACCTTGGCGGTAGTCCTTTCATCACGCCAGCAAATCATCATTTCCGTGTTGATAGGTGCATTGTTGGGCTTTATTGCGGGAGCAGTCGGTATAGGAGGTGGTATTTATCTGATACCCATTATTATTTTATTTAATCTGGGTACTGCAAAGGAGGCCGCCGCAGCCGGTGCAATCTTTATCTGGGTGAATTCCTTTGTAGGGATTATTGGGCGTTATGTTAGCAATCGTTTAGAGTTTGATTACAGCATCCCCATCATTCTTGCTGTAATTGCCGGTGGTTTCCTGGGATCGCAATTGGGATCCTCACGTTTGTCACCACGGACCATGGAAAAACTGTTGGGTGTTATTATCGTACTGGCGATAGTCTTGTTGGCCAGAAAGCTGTGGGGGTCCTGAATATTTGCAGTTCAGCTGTTGGGTTACGATGCGCTCAAACAAAGTTGGTAGTTCACGTAGGATGCGGTGAGTCCGCGAACTGCATCGATCGGGTTATTATTCCCTCCCCCTTTCAGGGGGAGGGCTAGGGTGGGGGTCAATACTTACGGATGGCAGGTGCTATCATCCGGAGTACCACCCCCATCCCAACCTTCCCCCTGAGAGGGGGAAGGAG
>BTRG01000017.1:0-37009 GCA_036986275.1 Gammaproteobacteria bacterium
AATGCTACGCGCCTGTTTGTTGCCTGCGGATTGGTTAATTTGTATATGGCGCGAAGGCGACTGTTGCGAACGACATAGGCAACCTGCGTCTTGAATTTGCCATTGATTTGGATAATCCGAACTGGCGGAAAAATAACTGACAAATTTGTCTCGAATGTGAGTCATTTTTATAGTTTTTGATTTCGCCATGATAAATATTACTTAAATGTAGCTGTCAACACTAATTGATCAGAGTTTCCCTAAATTATTGGGCGAAGCAACCCTTGTTTTAGTTTGATCACGTCAGCGAGACGTTCCTCCAGTTCCGGCGCTCCTAGAAAACCCCGCCTATATAGCTTGCGCAAGAACTCCTCTGCAGTGTCATCACCTTTGGATGAGTTGCAGGAATGGCATGCTGCAACTACGTTACGATAACTGTTCGTGCCATTCGCTATTTGGGGCTCCGCATGATCGAGCCCTGAGTCTTCGTCGGTCAATGTTCTTTTACAATAGAAACAACGTCCCTGCTCTCGTTCGAAAATCGAAGGTCTGTACTTCGTGTCTTTATAGAAGTCGATGGCTTCGATATCCAAAACCTCAGCTTCGGCTATTTCTGGCACGGCACTTGGTATTTCTTTTGGTAAGAAAACCTTGATTCGCGTACCAGCCCAACCAGTGTTTGTAACGTCTATGACTTTCTTATCTTGAAGCGTGCGCAAACGTGGCTTCACGGTGTTCTTAGAACAATTCATTACTTCGGAAATCTGTGCGACGGAAATGAGCACGTCGTGCTTCCCGATGAACCGTGAATGCCGAAGAAGATGGTAATAGAGGCGTGCTTCGCCGACGTCGAGCTTTAGGCGCGGGACAAGGTGATCTTCGATCTCTGTGATTATTTGTGCAATATCCATGCTATTCACGTCTAACGGCTGCGCTGTGCTGCCGGAATGGAGCGTAGCGGAGAGACGGTCAGAACCAGCGCGTGGTTATGCATGTTCTTTCCTAGCTAGCAGCTTTGTAATTACGTCAAATGCTGCCAACTTCGCTTGCTCCGGTGTTCGATACTGAAGCCTACTATGTTTCACATAGCTACCAACTTCAGCGGCAATTGTGGCGCCCCAATTCTTTCCCTTCGGGTAAACCGTGACCACATAGCCATCAGCCTTGATATAGTCGTTTCCCTTTGCGGATATCTTCCATGCACGCGTTAACCACCGTTTGCGCTTTTGAGCACGGCTTTGCATTTTTGCATCCCGTGTCTTTGCCGAAACCAAGTCCCCTTCCATATGGCCAGAACATATACAACCCACTCCTAGCACATGCGGATATTCCGGGTGCGTCATGTAGTGAACATAACGAATCTCCTGGGACTCGCACATTTCGCATACTTCGCTAGGCTCCTCCAGATCTTCTATGTCAATACATGACCATCCCTTGTGCGGCACCCCAGCTTGCGACCACTTGCCCCGCCTCTGTGCAACTAAATCCGTCTCGTCATCAAGCCTAGCCATCTTCCGTACGCGTCGGGGTCACATGCATAACAGGTGATTATACGGCTGGCACCAATATTGTGATATGCCGCCAAATGTTCTCAATCATAATTTTGTATTGTAAGGAGCCCCTTTGCTCGGTTCCTGAAAAGGCCTTTCTTTGTATCGCCGACATGTCCAGGCGTTTATCGATGATCACCCGGATACCTGACTACTGCAACAGCATCTTAAGAATCTGCAACATGGGTTGGAGCATTTGGGTCGTCGTTCAGCTTGGCGACTGGCAATACCGGCATTATGTAAAGAGCCCCTATCGTATTTAATACCATCATACTCTGGAGTTAGGCTCTCTAACAGTTGATAACCATTATTTTGGAGAATATTGACATGCTTGTCATCCCTGAAAACTACTTTTACCCGACCGGTTTTGTCGGGATTGGCCCCGGCCAGGATCAGCTTGGCTCTGGAACCAAGAATATGCCGGGCGATCAGCGGTGAACCGGGGTAAGTAGTCAGTAGTACAAGCGGTGGATCGTTGTATTTGGCCGCGATATCCAGATAGAGCAGAAGTACCTCCGGATTCTCCTGCCAGTCCCAAAGCTGTCCTATACTTTGCTCCCCGCCGCGGCATGGGTGTCTATAAATAATCCACCGATTGGCCGGTCCAGCTTTATTTAGAAGCCCACTTCATTTTGAGCTTGCGCTGATGTATTGCGCAATCACGAAGGTACAAATTGATCAGTGTTTGGTAAGGAATCCCAGATTCTTCAGACATGGCCTTAAAATAGGACACAGTGTCCCGGTCTAACCGCATCGTTATCGGTTGCTTTAGATACTTGATGAAAGGATTCTTTCGGCCTTTCATCTTGGAAAAATCGTAATGTTCTCTCATGTTCGCCGCTCCCAATATTCCAGTTCCTCGTCTTTGTCTGCTTTTCTCGCCGAGATAATACGAATGACCGTTTCGCTTTCTCGAAAGCAGTGGCAAACAACGAGAACTTGTGGTTTCAAGCTCAGCCCAAGCAGGACAAAGCGATCCTCTTCATCTGCATGGTCAGGGTCGTAAAATTGGATCGCGTTTTCGTCATAAAAGGCGGTACGCGCCTCTTCGAAGGAAACGCCATGCTTTCTTACGTTGGCCTTTTCTTTCCTCTGATCCCACTCGAAAAGAAGTTCCTTCATATGTACATTGTACTTATGACATAGACAAAATCAATGGGTGACTATGGAGCCGAACGCCCAGACTCAATCGCAACCCGGCCCTGTCGTGGGTCTCGAAAATAGCGTACCGATTGGCCGCTCCGTCTGAGAACACCCAGGACCTTGGCCGGCACGGCGTGCTTGGACATCGCCCGGATTGCCGCCATGTTTGGCGTGACCGCTCTCCATGAATTGTATGCCCATAATAAGTAGGCGCACCGGGGCGAAGTCTGTACAATCGCCCCTCTTTTTCGGCCTGCCCTGGCCTTCAGGGCCAGACACAAGATCATGATTAGCAAGCTACGCAATATCGCCATCATCGCCCACGTCGATCATGGCAAGACCACGCTGGTGGACAAACTGCTGGAGCAGTCCGGCACCCTGGGCGACCGCGCCGCCACCCCGGACCGGGTAATGGACTCCAATGAACTGGAGAAAGAACGCGGCATCACCATTCTCGCCAAAAACACGGCCATAGCATGGGGCGACTGGCGCATCAACATTGTCGACACCCCCGGTCACGCCGATTTCGGCGGCGAAGTGGAGCGTGTGATGTCCATGGTGGATTCCGTGTTGCTGCTGGTGGATGCCGTCGAGGGTCCCATGCCGCAGACCCGCTTTGTCACGCAGAAGGCGTTGGCCTGCGGACTCAGGCCCATTGTTGTCATTAACAAGATCGACCGCCCCGGCGCCCGCCCGGACTGGGTGCTGGACCAGACCTTTGACCTGTTTGATCAACTGGGCGCCACCGACGAGCAACTGGATTTCCCGGTGGTTTATGCCTCGGCGCTGAATGGCTATGCCTCGCTGGACAACGACGTGTGTGATGGTGATATGACACCCTTGCTGGAAACCATTGTCGAATTCGTGCCGGCACCGGAGGTGGACCCGGACGGACCCTTCCAGATGCAGGTCAGTGCACTGGATTATTCCTCTTATGTCGGCGTCATCGGCATCGGCCGCATTACCCGTGGCCGCGTCCAACCCAATACCCAGGTGACGGTCATCGACATCGACGGCAACACCCGCAACGGCCGCATGTTGCAGATCCTCGGCTTCCTCGGGCTGGAGCGTGTGGAAGTGGATGAGGCGCAGGCCGGCGACATCATTGCCTTTACCGGCGTCGAGGGCCTGGGCATCTCCGACACCCTGTGCGACCCGAATACGGTTGAGGTCCTGCCACCGCTGATGGTGGACGAGCCGACCGTGAGCATGACCTTTCAGGTCAACAAATCCCCCTTTGCCGGACAGGATGGCAAGTTCGTCACCAGCCGCCAGATACACGAACGTCTGGCCCGCGAGCTGGTGCACAATGTCGCTCTGCGCGTGGAAGATACCGACGACCCGGACAAGTTCCGCGTCTCTGGCCGTGGTGAACTACACCTCTCTATATTGATAGAGACCATGCGCCGCGAGGGCTATGAACTGGGCGTATCGCGCCCGGAAGTCATTATCAAGGACGTTAACGGCGAGAAGCAGGAGCCCTACGAGCAACTGACCGTGGACGTGGAAGACCAGCACCAGGGCGGCGTCATGGAGCGCCTGGGCCAGCGCGGCGGTGATCTGAAACACATGGCGCCGGACGGCAAGGGCCGGGTACGGCTGGATTACACCATCCCGGCACGCGGGCTGATCGGTTTTCGTACTGAGTTCCTGACGGCGACGCAAGGCACCGGGTTGTTGTACAGCGTCTTCGACCACTATGGTCCGATCAAGAAAGGCGACTATGGCCTGCGCCTGAATGGTGTACTGATCAGTAACGGCGCCGGCAAGGCGTTGGGGTTTTCTCTGTTCAACCTGCAGGAGCGCGGACGCCTGTTCATCGGCCCCAGTACCGAGGTCTATGAAGGCATGCTCATCGGCATCCATGCACGCGACAACGACCTGGTCGTGAATCCGCTGAAGGGCAAACAACTGACCAATGTGCGCGCTTCCGGCACGGATGAGAACATCGTCCTGACACCACCGATACGAATGAGCCTGGAACAGGCGCTGGAATTCATAGACGACGATGAATTGGTGGAAGTCACACCCAATCATATTCGCCTGCGCAAGAAACTGTTGCTGGAACATGAACGCAAGAAGGCCAACCGGGAAGCCGCACGCGCCTGAGTTTGATATTCTCGGCAGATTAAAGCTAAAGATCACAACATGACGACTTACCAGACCGACGACCTGCGCATCCGTAGTATGGAGGAGATCGTGCCACCGGCGGCGTTGCATGAGGAATTCCCGTCTACGGAAACCGCGCAGACAACCATACACAATACGCGTCAGGCCATTCACCACATCCTGCATGATGAAGATGATCGGCTGCTGGTCATTATCGGCCCCTGTTCCATCCATGATCCGGAGGCCGCCAAAGAGTACGCCGGCAAACTGAAAGTCCTGCGTGATGAGCTGGCCGATGACCTGCTGATTGTCATGCGCGTTTATTTTGAGAAGCCGCGCACCACCGTCGGCTGGAAGGGCCTGATCAACGACCCGGACCTGAATGACAGTTGCCATATCAACAAGGGCGTACGCCTGGCGCGCAGCCTGTTGCTGGATATCAATAATATGGGTGTACCGGCCGGCACGGAATTCCTCGACCCCATCTCGCCGCAATACTTTGCCGATCTCGTGAGCTGGGGCGCCATCGGCGCGCGCACCACCGAGAGCCAGGTGCATAGAGAGCTGGCCTCGGGCCTGTCGGCGCCGGTGGGTTTCAAGAACGGCACCGACGGTACCTTGCGCATTGCCATTGATGCCATACGCGCGGCCAGCACGTCGCATAACTTTTTGTCGCTGACCAAGGCCGGACATTCGGCCATCTTCTCCACCAGTGGCAACGAGGATTGCCATATCATCCTGCGTGGCGGCAAGACGCCGAACTACGATGCCGCCAGCGTCGATGAGGCCGGCAAGGAGTTGCAGGCGGCGGGTCTCGCACCCAGACTGATGATCGATTTTAGTCATGCCAACAGCCAGAAGCAGCACCGTCGCCAGATTGATGTCTGCCATGACGTGGCCCGACAGATTGCCAGCGGCGATGAGCGTATCATGGGCGCCATGATAGAAAGCCACCTGGTGGGTGGCCGGCAGGATGTCATTGCCAAAGATAACCTGACCTATGGCCAGAGCATCACCGATGCCTGCATCGGCTGGGACGACAGCGTGCCACTGCTGAGAGAACTGGCGCAGGCCGTACGCGCCCGCCGCGACAAAAATTAACCCTTCCACGACTTCGCCGAATACACCACCCGCCCACTGTATTCTTCCGAAACATGTGGGGCGCGCAGCGTAATCCGGGGGCTCTGCTTATAGAGCACTACCCCCGTCCCAGCCTTCCCCCTGGGAAGGAAAGGGGAAGCTGAAAGGTAGCTACCTATTATTCCCTCCCCCTTTTCAGGGGGAGGGTTAGGGTGGGGGTCACTACTCAGGGATGGCAGGTTCTATCATCCGGAGAACAACCACCCCCAGCCTTCCCCCTGAGAGGGGGAAGGAGTCAGGCTTTGCTGGATTAGCGTAACCCAGATGCAGCACCCCGGCCCCCCTTAATATTCGGGTCTCCCGGCCGATATCTCTCTATGAGCATGCGACAACGATTATTGTTGCCATGAGAAGCGCAGGGATTCACACAAGAATTTTCAGGGATAACGATGTCATCACTGCTGGAATCATTCCTTATGAGGCAGGCCGTTCATTTTACGGTGCTTACTCGTAAACAAATCACATCGCAACGTAACCTGCTCAAGGCCATACCGTTAACGGATACACTGGGTACCCTACTGGCCGTCTTTCCCCACAGCCACACCCTTGATATTGCAGCCCTGAACAAGCTATTAAAACGGCAGCTTAAACCCTCCCCACCCGCTACGATCACAGCCTTGTTTGCAGACCATAAAGCGGAAGCCATTCCACCGTTGGGCGTGCTCTATGACATGCCAACCATGGTCGACAAATCCGCAGACTGGTTACCGGCACTGGTGTTTTGTTGCGGAGACAAGGAACATTACATACAAATCAGTAAAAGAGACTTCGACAGAATATTGCTGGAAGAATCCCGGGGCTTGTCGTTCACGACAACAGATAAAACGAATGCCGAGAATGACTTGAATGTTTTACCCACCCTGGTGACTCGCGATGACTGGAGGGGCCAGGAACTGCCCGTCATGCCGGAAACGGCAATACGTGTATTGAATGCAGCAAACGACCCGGACATCAGCATAGGGTCACTGTGCCAAATCATTGAGTCCGATCCGGTGCTCACTGCACAGATATTGCGTTATGCCAACTCACCTTATTTCGGTTTTTCCGGCACCGTAGATTCTCTGGACAAGGCAGTCGGTATGATCCTGGGTTTAAATACCGTGAAAAATATCGCTCTTGGTGTGCTGGTGCTGGGTGGACTGAAGCCCCCCCGCAGCAATATAAAACCCATCTATCAACATGCGGTACACACCGCGGCCTTGAGTCAGGAAATCGCGAGAACCCTGAGCAATGAACAGCAGGTAGACCAGAACAGCGCCTACATCGCCGGCTTGCTGCACAACATGGGCAAACTGGTGTTGGCCACAATGTACCCGGATGCATGGAAACAAACACTGAAGCTACAGAAGATATATACGGATATTCCCTTTTATAGCATCGAACGCAAGATTATGAGCATGGATCACATGGAGGCGGGATGGCGATTGCTGCAAAACTGGAACTTACCTGCCAGTGTATTGATCAGTGCGCGTGAACATCACAACCCCGGCTACCAGGGGGAACATGACATCTATGCACATATCGTATTGCTGGCCAATCGCTTCCTGGCGCGGCATGGACTCGGCGATGAGCTGACGGATGAATTCCCGGCATCAATGTTACTTCGTTATCGACTGGACAACGATGTTCTGATGAGTAATTGTGAATGCATTATGAATGAAACGGATTATCTGAATGACATGGCCAGACAACTGGCCGCCTGATCATTCCTTAGTGGCATCAGTAATTCACGCCGCACTTCCTCTGTCTTATGCAATCTCGAGAATATAGCCGCCATATTTTCTGATATTCAATACGCCCGTATCGAGTATCAGATACTGACCCTTGATACCTTGCAAAATACCGCTAACAGCCGGTGTCTTATCCAGGTTTATTGAACTGACCCTGTCGGGATAGGTTTCAACCGGATACTGGATCTCAACGATTTCGTCGTCCAGCCTGTGCCAGGCATCCTCACCATGGTGCTGTGTGATGGCATTCAGTTGATCGCCGACGAGAGCAAAGAGTTCATCGCGGCGCCAGATCAGATCGACCTTGTCTGGTTCCCCTTTCAGCATACGCCGCCAATCCGTGCGGTCGGCCACATATGGCTTCAACGCCACCTCTACCAGACCGGAAATATAACGGCTCTTTACCTTCAAAACCGGCAGGGCTTGTACTGCGCCCTGATCAATCCAGCGCGTGGGTATCTGGGTATGGCGCGTAATACCAACTTTAATGCCCGAGGAATTCGCCAGATAAACATAGTGGGGTTGCATGCAATGATCTTGCCCCCACTTCGGCTCACGGCAAGTCCCTTCATGGTAGTGGCATTTTTCCGGACGGACGATGCAAAGGTCACAACTGGCCAGGCGCTGCATGCAGGGATAGCAGTGGCCCTGGCTGAAACTCTTTCTGGTGGGGCGGTCGCACTCGAGGCAACGTATCTCCCCGGACCATTCCAGCCTCAGGGATTTGCCCAGGCAGGCATTCATATCCAGCTCGCTGGCGCCAATGGGGAGGCGATAGCGCACCGGTGTCTCCAGGGAGGCTCTCAGTTTCCTGATTTGTCCGCTTGCCGGCATGGCGCGCACTATACCGATCTGACGCCAGAAACCCCAATCGTGACCTGAGTCACACAACCAGGCAGCTATTAGGAAGTCTTATCCTAAACCTTTTTCTAACTAGGCAGCGTAAGTTACTGAATTGTTTATTCATCATTCATTGCAATGAAAAGGGAATTGTTATTTTCCTTTATGACAGGTAAATTCGAAGACATATAAGTCAGAATAATAGCGAGAAAGCGCTTGCAGACGGAGAAGTCGCACGAACCTGCATGAGGTACGTGGCTGGAGTTGCCAGTGATCACTGACAGTGGTGTGCGATTAACTACCGAGGGTGATCACGTTGGAACGCGAAAAAAAGAATCTGGATAACAAGACTCAGGCGCAGCAACTACTACAACTGCTCGAAAACCTGAAGGACTCTCCTACCGGGATCGTGATCTATGATCAGTTGGCCCGCGTGCTGGAGGACTGGCACGGCGCCCAGACCGGGCTGGATCGGGCCTATTCCTCAATACTCTCCATTCTGCTGCATGCCTATAGCAACAGCCCCAAGAGTGAAATCGTCGCTGAGATCAATGCCCGCATGATCGAGGCTCGCATATCCACCAGCACCTGCCAGGAAATCACCAAAATTCTACCGGGCCTGCTGGACAATATTAACGAAGAAGCTAGAAAACCCAATGAAGCCCTGGTCTCGGGGATAGAGGCCATCGCCAAGAAGCTCATGGGTAATCTCGACAAGGCCCCGACCCCGGAAATTCCGCAAAGTCATGCCACTGCTGCAGCCAACCCTGAAAACCCGGACCAGCGGACTCCACCAACTACAGACACGCAGGCGAATTTCGCCAATGATGAAGACCAGCCTGCAGCCGAGAACAGAGTGAACTCTGCCTACCGACTGCACCTGGATAAAAAGCACAGTGAAATTGCCAAACTGCAAGAAGAACTCGAGAAGAAGGCCCGGGAAGCCATCGCCCAGAATCGCGAATTTGGCAGCCTGCTGGAAATTGAACTCTCAGCCCTGCAACAGGCCAATGGCATAGATGAAATCGCGGACCTCAAGCAAATCCTTATCGGTGGCACAAAGGAACTCATTTCCGGGCAGAAGACCTTATCAGAAAAACTAAACAGTTCAGTGGACTACCTGAACATGGTCAAGAGCGATAGCGCGCAATTGCGTGACGAACTGAACAAGGTGCGCCTGCTCAGCCTGACGGATGAATTTACCGGTCTACCCAATCGCCGTGCCTTCATACGACGACTGGAAGATGAAATAGGCCGCGCCCAACGGTACGAGACGCCACTCTCGCTGGCCTTGCTGGATCTTGATGAATTCAAACTGGTCAATGATTCCTACGGTCACGCCGCGGGAGACGAAGTATTATGCTGGTATGGAAAAAATGCCTTGTCCATCTTTCGCCATCACGACATGGTGGCACGTTATGGTGGTGAGGAATTCTCGGTATTATTACCCAATACACATCAGGAAGGCGCCTTGCGTGCATTAAACAAAGTGCGCAATCGCATTCAGAATGTGATGCATGATTTTGGTGGTGTTAATATACGCATTCCCACTTTCTCTACCGGGCTGACTTTATACAGCCCCGGTGAAACCCCTTCGGCGCTCATTGAACGCGCCGATAAAGCCCTGTATCGTGCCAAGCGCATGGGCCGGAATCGTGTGGAAGTGGAATTACCTAACACTATCGTTGCCAACACGACCACATAGCCGATCTTCAAACTCTGGCAACAGTCGCCATGTTACACTGTCTCCCTTGACCTGGAGACCAGTCACGTGGATAACGCAATCATTGATTTACAAGCCCGCATCGCATTCCTGGAAGATGCGCAACAACAATTCAACCAGCTGATTACTGAACAACAGCAACAAATTGGAGCATTGCAACAAGCCTTGCATGAAACCAGGGACCTGCTCAAGGAACTGAAACCATCGCCGGTAGGGGATATAGCTGACGAAACACCGCCGCCACACTATTGACCGCCTGATGCCGGTGAGACCGGCACATCCGACCTTAAGCCAAGGTTAACAAGGCAACAGTGATGGTTCTTAAAACTCTCGATACGCAGATGTTTGAGCAAGACTTCAGCAAAGTAGCCCGGATGCAGCGTAGCGCAATCCAGGACAATGCATGAAGACATCATCCCCATAGAGAACCACCCCCCATCCCAGCCTTCCCCCTTCCAGGGGGAAGGAGAAAGGCGACTAACCATATTCCCTCCCCCTTCCAAGGGGGAGGGTTAGGGTGGGGGTCAATACTCAAGGATGGCAGATTGTATCATCCGGAGCACCACCCCCATCCTCGCCTTCCCCCTGGGAGGAGTCATGATTTTGTTGGATTACGTATTAATTATTATTAGATTACGCTATCGCCAACCCGGCCTGCAATACCCTTGAGGTGGAAAAGGGTTTATGTGGGGCGGCAGAGATGGTTCTTAAAGCTCTAGCCCTCGATACGCAGATGTTTGAGCAAGACTTCAGGATCGACAGGGAACGGGATAGTGGCAAATACAGGGAAGTGATCTGTTAATCGGGGCAAGTGATTCTCATAGTCCTTCTCGTAAAAAATAATAACGTGTATACCGGGGTGCCGTTGCACTACTGCCAATAACGATTCCAGGGTGCTGCTACGATCACGGAAGTCTGTCTGAAAGTTAAACTCGGCCACTATCACATCAGGCACCTGTTTCTTAAGCAGGCCCAGGGCCTTACGCACTGAATTGGCCGGCAAGACCTCGTAACCTGCCTGCTGATACAAGGGTGTGAAGTTGGGATAACCGCCCAACTCTATCAGGGATAACAGAACAGGTTTATCGTTCATGGTCCTGGTTGGTAAAACACCCTAACTTCTTCTTGATTTCAAGGATGACTGTCGCCTGGGAGTGGAAGACTTCCTTGTTGTCTGTCTACCCGATGTAGCGAGGCCACGCTTTCTTCTATCCGCGGATGATTTCCTGGCAGAGACTTTCTTCTTTGGATTCGCGGGTAAACCTGTATGCTGGGTTCTGAAGACACGCGCTTCCTTTTTCACTCCACCTGTACCGGCAGGCTGCCATAGCGGCACGAGATGCCGTTTACCATTACCAATCAAATCACTACGCCCCATATCACGCAAGGCCTTACGCAGCAGGGGCCAGTTATTGGCGTCATGGTATCTCAGGAAGGCTTTGTGTAAACGACGTTGCTTGAGCCCTTTGGGAATATAAACAACTTCACTATTGCGACACACACGTTGCAAGGGATTCTTGCCGGAGCGATACATGGCTGTCGCCACCGCCATGGGAGATGGTAAAAAAGTCTGCACCTGGTCCGCCCGAAAGCCGTGCCGCTTTAACCACAGCGACAGCTGCAACATATCTTCGTTAGTCGTTCCCGGATGAGCCGCAATAAAATAAGGAATCAGATATTGTTCCTTACCGGCTTCTTCGGAATATTTATTAAACAAGGCTTCAAATTCATCATAGGCGCCCATGCCCGGCTTCATCATCTTTGACAATGGCCCTTCTTCAGTATGTTCCGGGGCAATCTTTAAATAGCCGCCGACATGATGACGGGTCAGCTCCCGGATATATTCTTTTGAACGTACGGCCAGGTCATAGCGCAAACCGGAAGCCACCAATACTTTCTTGATGCCGGGCAGTTCACGAACCTTACGATATAAATGTATTAGCGGGCTGTGATCGGTGCCCAGATTATTGCAAATAGAAGGATAGACACAGGAAGGCCGGCGACATAGGGCTTCAATTTTATTGTCCTTGCATTGCATGCGATACATATTGGCGGTAGGGCCGCCGACATCTGATATATGGCCACTAAAATCCGGCACCGTATCACGTATGGTTTCTATCTCCCTGACAATGGAGTCCTCGGACCGGCTTTGTATGATGCGACCTTCATGTTCAGTGATAGAACAAAATGTACATCCACCAAAACAACCGCGCATGATATTGACGGAGAAGCGTATCATTTCATACGCGGGGATAGATCTATCGCCATAACTGGTATGCGGCTGCCGTGTATACGGCAACTCAAATACCTTATCCAGTTCTTTTGTTGTCAGTGGCCAAGGTGGAGGATTGATCCAGACATCGCGCTTGCCAAAACGTTGCACTAGTGAGAGGGCATTACCGGGATTGGTTTCCTGGTGCAGAACACGTGAGGCATGGGCATAGAGTTCCTTGTCATCCACCAGGGCCTCATAGTTTGGCAGGCGCACGACGAATGGCTGTTTCGATTTACTGCCGTGCTCTTTCGCTGACGGCCTTAGCGGCTCATCCATGAAACGGCGATCGGTTTCTATCCAGTCTTCAGGGTGGTGTCGACAGACAAAGGCGGTGCCACGTATATCGGTAATCTGGTGTATGGGTTCACGTGCGGCCAGGCGGTGTGCAATCTCGACGATTTGTCGTTCGCCGTTGCCATACACCAGCATGTCGGCCTTGGCATCCAGTAAGACGGAACGCCTGACCTTATCAGACCAGTAGTCGTAATGGGCCACACGGCGCAGGCTGGCCTCTATGCCACCGAGAATAATGGGCACATCCTTGCAGGCCTCACGGCAGCGTTGGGCATAGACGGTCACGGCGCGATCAGGCCTTGCCCCACCTACACCACCCGCAGTGTAGGCATCATCTGAACGGCGCTTTCTGTCCGAGGTATAGCGATTGACCATGGAATCCATGTTGCCGCCGGTCACGCCGAAAAACAGTGTTGGCCGGCCCAGGGCAATAAAGGCCTTTTTGTCACGCCAGTCCGGTTGCGAAATAATCCCGACACGAAAACCCTGCGCCTCCAGCACCCGGCCTATGACGGCCATACCAAAACTGGGGTGATCCACATAGGCATCACCGGTCACCAGGATAATGTCACAGGCCTCCCAACCCAGATCATCCATTTCCTTGCGCGACATGGGTAATAGGGGCGCCACACCTAAACGATGGGCCCAGAATTTCCGGTAGGAAAATATATTCGGGACCTGCTCACGGCTGACGGTTGAGGGCTGGGGATACATGGCCATAGCAAACAGTGATTACTGTCTCGAGTATAACAGTCAGACCGCACGCGCCGATGCATAAACAGGCTGGTATACTGGCGCTTTCGGCAAGGAATTGAGTATGGACTTTTCTTTACAGGAACCGGCCAAACAGGCCTTCGATCTGATCGCAAAATTCGGCCTTGCACTGGTTCTGTTTGCAGCCTTTTGGCTGGCCGCCAAACTGACGCGCAAGCTTCTGAGGCGAATGGGCCAGCGCATGGATGCCGGCAAACAACATGTCCTGGGATTGCTTGGGCAAATAGTCTTTGCAACCCTGCTTGTTATTGGTGCGATTACCGCTCTGGGAACGGTGGGCGTCAACGTGACCGCACTGGTAGCCAGTCTGGGACTGGCCGGATTCGCTGTCGGTTTTGCACTAAAAGATGCACTCTCCAACCTGCTGGCGGGTATTATGATATTGCTTTACCGGCCTTTTCAACCCGGAGACCATATCAGCGCAGCCGGGCATAACGGCAAGGTCAGTAAAATCGATTTTCGTTACACCACATTGCAGCATGAGAATAAAACAATACTGCTGCCCAACGCCACGCTGTTCACCAACAGTATCACTGTGCACAATGACCGGGAGAATGCCTCCACATGAGCGAGCTCAGCGATGAAGACCGGGAAGAGCTTATCGTGCAACTACAGGAGCTGAAGCTGGAGCATCAGAGCCTGAATGAAATGATCACCCGGGTGTCTCATGATTCATATTGTGATCAACTTCAACTTCGACGGCTTAAAAAACGCAAACTCCATCTCAAAGACTGTATTGCAAAGATTGAAAGTAAATTAATCCCTGATCTTGAGGCCTGATCGGCTTTGATTTACTCAGCATTGCTCCCACGGGAGTTCGTCATGGCGCCATCCGCCGAGACTGCTACGGTGATGCTCCGCATTAAGCTCGCCTTCAAACCCATCGGCCACATTATAGACTTCGATAAAACCATCCTTAATAAGTAACTCGCCGGCTTCCAGTGAACGCTTGCCGCTGCGACATATCAGCACTACCGGTGCAGATCCGGCTTCAGTGGGACTGCCTATACCTCCCAACAGAACCTTGCGCACCTCGGCGGTAAAGTGGGGATTGATCTTCCAGTCCGGCTCATCGATCCAGGCAACATTGATCGCCCCTCGCGGGTGGCCAATGAATAAAAATTCCATATTGGAACGCACATCAATCAATACCGCCCGCGGATCGCGCTCCAATAGCGCCCACGCCTCTCCGGGACTGACAGTCTTCACTCCGCTAGTCATTATCGAGCACCTCGCACATCGTATTAACCGCTGTATGACCACAACCCCAGTTAAATAAGGAAATACTGATATATCAATCTCACCCTATACCATCCTGTCATGCTGGCGTACACCGGGCCACCCCGATAAACTTCTCCGGTCCGCGGCATATCCGGCACCCTCGCACTGAAACAGTCTGGTGTAAAGCTAAAGACGCAGTCCTAACTTCGGGAGCTTGTCGTGAATCTTGAAAAAGTAATTTTTGCCTTTTTTACAGTATTGGCCCTAACGCTGAATTTTGGATTTTTCATCGGCCAGATCGATAACCCTGACCATCATCATGTTTATGAATTATATGCCGCCCTGATTGTCAGCCTGATTGCCACGGTGATGAAATTCGGTGACCGGACACATCTGGGCGCGGTGCTATTGGCCACCAGCCTGGTTGCCGATCTGCAGCTATTGGTCGCCGCCGTCGTCTGGGGGGTTGCTGAACATATCACTGAAACCGGGTTAACGGCTTCCGTAGTCGCCAGCATTGTTTCACTTTCCGGTGGCGCCCTGCTTGCCAATATCACCTCGGTTGTCATGCTGGTTATGGAGACCGCCCAGGTTCGTCGCTAGACAAACAGTTCAGAATGGCTGTCACCCATCCCGTCACTAACAACGCTATCCACATGCTCTTGCGGCGCATGCGTGCACCGCTGATCACCGTGATAATCATATATAGTATCGCCATACTTGGTTTTGTACTGATTCCCGGTATGGATGCCGAGGGCAAACCCTGGCGCATGAGTTTTTTTCATGCGTTTTATTTTGTCAGTTTTATGGGCTCCACCATAGGCTTTGGTGAACTGCCTTACCCTTTTACAAACGGTCAGCGTCTGTGGACACTTTTTTCCATCTATGGGACCGTCGTCGCCTGGCTCTATGCCATCGGCTCCATGCTGACCGTTATTCAGGATACCTCGTTTCGGCGTGTGATTAACCGCAACAGTTTTGACCGCGCTGTCCGGCGTATCAAGGAGCCCTTCTATCTGATCTGTGGCTATGGTGATACGGGCAACCTGCTGATCAGGGCACTTGCCAAGCGCGGCATTCGTTGCGTCGTGATTGATATCGAGCAGGAATGCATAGATGCCCTGGAACTGGAAGACAAGGGTATCGATATACCAGGGCTCTGTGCCGATGCCAGCGATCCGGACAATCTCATTATTGCCGGCCTCAAACGCCCGCAATGCACTGGTGTCATTGCATTAACCAATATTGACCACATCAATCTTAGCATTTCCATAAGCAGCAAACGCCTGGTCAAAAATATGCGCGTCATCTCGCGAGTGGAAACACACGACGCCGAAGCCAATATGGCATCCTTTGGCACCGATTACACTATTAACGCCTATGACACCTTTGCAACGTACCTGGCTACGGCCATCCACTCGCCCAGCAAACACCTGCTCTATGATTGGATGACCAGCGGTAGCAACGCCCCCCTTACCGAACCCATCATGCCACCCCATGGCAAATGGGTTTTATGCGGTTATGGACGCTTTGGTAAGGCGCTGAGAAAAAACCTGCTACTGGAGGATATCGATCCCATCATTGTCGAGCTCGACCCCGAAGGCACCCATGCCCCAAGGACGGTTATTTCCGGCCGCGGTACCGAGGCCAGTACTCTGCACGATGCCGGTATAGAAAACGCGGTAGGCGTTATTGCCGGAACGAATAATGATACCAACAACCTCTCGATTATCATGACTGCGCTCGATATTAACCGTGATCTCTTTACTGTGGCCAGGCAGAATAAGAGCATGAATGATCACTTGTACGAATTGTCTGATATTAACCTGATCATGCAGCGGGCAAATATTATTGCCCGAAAAATCTCGACCCTGATTATGACGCCAATGCTGGATGACTTTCTCAGGCTATTGAGCCTGCGGGATAATCAATGGGCAAATATTCTTGTTAGCCGCATCAGCGGCCTGACGGGGGAGCTATCTCCGCATCTATGGTCCGTCAGAATCAATAACCAGGAATCCCCGGCATTGATACAATATTTAAAGGAAAGCCCGCATATTGTCGTCGGCGATTTGCTGCGTGACCCTCGCAAGCGCGAGAACAAACTCGATTGTCTGGTATTGTTGCTCAAGCAACAAACAAAGGAAATTCTCGTACCCGATATCACCGCGGGGCTACACGAACATGATGAACTGCTTATTTGTGGGCAACAATACAGCGAACAACGGGTGCGGTGGATACAAACAGACTACAATGTTCTGAGTTACGTTAAGACAGGCATAGACAGACCCAGCGGCACTTTATGGCGCTGGTTGGCCAAAACAACACAGGCATAATACATAAAGTTTATGGACTTCACTGTACCGGAAAACCTGATTGCCACTCTCGAAGACGCGCTGCTAGATCCCTTGATGTGGCTGCAACTGCTCGTATTGATACTGTCTTTTGGTGTTGCGGTACTGCTACATCGGTTTGGCAGCCATTATCTGACCCAGGGCGGCGATAAACCCGGGCTCAAGCATTTTACCCTGGGTGCGAGTCAACGCCTGCTATTCCCCTTTACCATGCTGTTGTTGATTGTCGGCAGTCGTGCCCTCTACAAGCAACTCGCCCTGCCCGTCATCATACTGGACATTGCTGTCACACTATTACTTTCGCTGGCTATAGTACGCAGCACTATCTATGTGCTCCGCAAGGCCTTTACCCCATCACCCTTGCTCAGGGCATGGGAAAATACACTATCGACCGTTATCTGGATTGCAGTGGCGTTGCACCTCCTGGGCATCCTGCCTGAGGTCGTCTCAACACTGGATTCTTTGGCTATTACCTTTGGCGATAATCGCATCTCACTGTTGTGGATACTCAAACTACTGGTATCAGTAGCCTTCTTCCTGCTGCTGTCATTGTGGATATCCAGCGCCCTGGAAAAACGTATTACTCGCTCATCGCATATCAGTGCCAGCATGAAGGTTGGTATTTCGAAAAGCATGCGTGTTGTTATTATTACCCTGGCCTTTGTATTCTCCCTGGATGCGATTGGTTTCGACCTGACTGCACTTACAGTGTTCGGCGGCGCACTGGGTGTGGGTCTCGGATTTGGCCTGCAACGCATAGCCAGCAACTTTGTCAGCGGTTTTATTTTATTATTCGACCGCTCTATTCGGCCCGGTGATGTCATTAGTGTAGGCAACAGCTTTGGCTGGGTAGAGGCACTGCGCGCCCGCTATATTGTCGTACGTGATCGTGATGGTGTGGAGACACTGATTCCTAATGAAAATATTATTACCTCCGAGGTCATTAACTGGAGTTACAGTGATTGCAATGTCAGGGTTAAACTACCGGTGCAAATCAGCTACCGGGATGACCCGGAAACAGCCATGCAATTGATGCTGGAAGCCGCGCAACAATGTAATCGTATACTCACGGAACCCAAGGCAGTATCCCGATTGATGCGTTTTGGCGAAAGCGGCATCGACCTGGAATTACGCGTATGGATCAGGGATCCTCAGGCGGGTATAGGCAGCGTCCGCTCTGAAATCTACCTTGCAATCTGGAAGACCTTCAAGCTCAATAATATCACGATCCCCTACCCTCAACGGGATCTGCACATCCTGGATACAGCAAAGATCTAGATTTATTCCAGATTATAGGAAATTTTTTTACAAAACCGCATTTACTGCTGGAAAGCTCAGGTTTTATCCACAATACTGTAGCTATATACTGTAATTCTTATTTGGTTACGTACGCCGTCACCGCACATGGATGATTTTAGACCGCAAATGGATGGTATTGGAAAGGTATGACGCTAATAAAAATAAAATGGAAGCCCATCGTATTATTGATCATAACCAGCACTGCTACTATTTGTGCTCATGTTGCCTTTGCGGCGACTGACAAACACCCATCTAACAATAGTAACCCCGTTTACCATTTCGGCGTTGTGCCTCAATTTGAGCAGCGCAAGCTCTTCCGCATCTGGCGACCCGTCATGGATGAATTAGGGCGCCGCACAGGAGTGACATTCAAGCTTGTTGGGACCCCCAGAATACCGGCATTCGAAAAGGCCTTTATTGCGGGTGAGTTCGATTTCGCCTATGCCAACCCCTACCAGATCGTAAAATCACACGAATCCCAGGGCTACATACCCCTGGTAAAGGATACTGGAAGAACCTTGCAAGGCGTGCTGGTGGTGCACAAGGATAGCAAGATCTCATCCGTCATGGAATTGAATGGCAAACAGGTCGCATTTCCTTCAGCTATCGCCCTGGGCGCCTCTTTGCTTATACGTTATGATCTCAAGAATATTCATAATATAAAAGTTTCACCCCAATATGTGCAAACACACAGTTCTGTATATTTACACGTTGCCAAAAAATTGATGCCGGCGGGAGGTGGAGTACTCAGCACGCTTAAATCACAAAAACCTTCCATACGGGACAAACTGAGAGTGATTTACACTACACGCACTGTTTCACCGCACCCGATTTCGGTACACCCCCGCGTCCCTGTTCATGTGAGAAAGGCTGTAAAGAAGGCCTTCCTTGCCATGGGAGAAAGTAAAAAGGGGCGTCTATTGTTGTCACGCATACCTATAAAAAAAGTAGGAAGCGCCAGACTCGAGGATTATGAAGACATCAATAAAATGAGAATCGATGAATTCCGCCAGGTTTTGCGGTAGTAGGATTGCATGACCACTGACATTATATAGGCTCTCAGAATTATTATACCGATATTTATGAACCTCAGAGCCAAATTATTTATCCCATTGCTACTGTTTAGTCTGTTGCTGACAGTCTACGCCCAGTTTGTCTGGCTTCCGGATATTGTACGTTTTGTCAAAAAGGACCATCAGGCCAGCCTCACTTCGCATCTGATCAGTGTTGCCGAAGGATTGGTGCCATTATTACTGGATAATCAACTTGCCACGGTTTATGACAACCTGGATTCCTTACTGGAAAAAAACACCAACTGGAAAAGTATCAGGCTTTTTAATAACAATGGGAATATTCTTTATCCCCTTGATGACAATATTCCCGATAGCAATGGTGAGCTAATGTACGGGGTAACTGTTCCCATTCGCTATCTCGACCAACCCCTGGGAGAAGTCTCTCTAATTGCTGACCTCTCCGCCAATATTGATGCCGTCTCCCAGTTACAACGTAATTTTCTGGTTGTTTTATTCATTATTATTCTTGCCTTCGTGTCAGCCATCGCTATAACCGTCGACTGGCTGATACGAAGACCGGTGACGCTTCTGGCAACTGCCAGTGATCGAGTGGCACGAGGTGACTTTGGTACAACATTACCCTCTGTCAGAAACGATGAGGTCGGCAAACTTGTTCAGAGCTTTACTGCCATGCGTGACAATATCCAGCGTTATCAGAATGAGCTCCGGCAGGAAATGGAAAAACACAGGGACACTGCAAATGCCCTATACCATGAAAAAGAAAGGGTATCCTATCATGCCAGTCACGATGCCCTGACAGGACTGATAAACAGACGCGAATTTGAGCAACGTGCAGCCATTGCCATTGATGGCGCTATCAACCATAACACCGAGCATGCCATACTCTATATTGATCTTGATCAGTTCAAGGTAGTCAATGACACCTGCGGACATGTGGCCGGAGATGAATTGTTACGTCAACTCGGCCCCATCCTGCATCGCAAGATTCGCACCGGTGATACGCTGGCGCGCCTGGGTGGAGACGAGTTCGGTGTATTGCTTATTAACTGTCCAATCAATCAGGCCGTTATAGTAGCCAATAATCTTCGTGAAGCCGTACAGGATTTTCGTTTCGCCTGGGAAGACAATATCTTTTCCATAGGCGCCAGTATAGGTGTGGTACCCATTAACGAGACGGCACAAAATCTGTCCAACCTGCTAAGCATCGCTGATTCCGCCTGCTATACCGCCAAGGATCATGGCCGTAACCGGGTGTACGTCTACCAGCCGGACGACATGGAAATGGCGAAGCGTCATGGTGAAATGCAATGGGTATCACGTATCAATCGCGCGCTGGAAGAAAATCACTTCCTACTGTATTGCCAGCCCATCGTACCCATAAAACATGTTCGTAAACGTGAAATGCATTACGAAGTATTGTTACGCATGCAGGATGAAATTGACGGCATTATTCCGCCTGGTGCATTTATTCCTGCCGCCGAACGCTACAACCTGATGACAGCAATCGACAAATGGGTAATAGAAAACCTGTTTACCAAACTTGCCGCATTCCTTGAGGTGCACCTGAAAGAAGACCTGCCCACAATATGCATTAATCTATCCGGCTCTTCCCTGAGTGAAAAAGAATTCCTCACATATATTCGCATTAAGTTCAAGAAAACAAAAGTACCGCCTGCTTCTATCTGTTTTGAAATTACTGAAACGGCCGCTATTGCCAATCTTACTAATGCCAGACATTTTATTGATGACCTTAAACAACTGGGCTGTCGATTTTCACTGGATGATTTTGGCAGCGGCTTGTCTTCATTTGCTTACTTGAAGAACCTTCCGGTTAACTATCTGAAGATAGATGGCGTGTTTGTAAAAGATATCGATAATGATCCGGTTGACTACGCCATGGTGAAATCTATCAATGAAATTGGTCACGTTAGCGGCATGCTAACCATCGCGGAATTCGTGGAAAATGATGCGATACTGGCCAAGGTGAAGAAAATCAGCGTAGATTTTGCCCAGGGCTACGGTATCGGAAAGCCTCTACTTCTCGATCACATTCTGGATACGGCACCACTGGAAGAAAAGACGAGTTAAACCATACAATAAAAGATCATCAGGATTTTTCCGGGTCGCTGGATATCGCGCAAACAACATTTAACGAACAATCCACTTCATGATTATCGCCCAGCTCTTTCCAGATGGCATCCAGCGCAAACTCTGTACGACGATAGAAGAACTCAGGACCGACGCATTCAATAAAACCTGAATTCCGGAATGCATCCATCACTTGCCGCTTGAAACGGACAAATACAACAGTCAATCCTACTTTACGTAAACGCCCTGTCAATGCCAACAACATCTCTTCACCCGTAGCATCCACTTCATTTATTCCCTGGCCATCAACAATAAGATATTTAAGCTCCTCCTTCTCGGCCGAACGCCGTAACACTTCATCTTCAAAGTAGCTGGTATTGGCAAAATACAGGGAACCATCAAAACGAATAATAGAGATATTGGGACACGTCTCCAGCCCGTAAATACTGGCATCACGCAATGAACCATCCGGATGACGACCTATCACTGCCACACGTGGTTTCATGGTGCGATACAGATATAGCATCAGAGATAGAATCACGCCTATCATGATGGCCCGATCCAGATGCGGTGCAAAAGCCAGTGTCAGTAAAAAGGTAATCAGCGCTACCAGGCCATCATGTTTTTGTACACGCCAGGCATGTTTGATGGATTTTACATTTACCAGACCAACCACGGCCATCATAATCACCGCCGCCAGGGTTGCCTGCGGTAAGTGGTAGAGCAGTGGGGTCAACCAAAGCAAGGTAATCACCACCACGATACTGGTAACGACCGATGAGAATCCCGTTTTGGCACCAGCGCTGATATTGACTGCCGACCTTGAAAAGGAACCCGAGACAGGATAGCTCTGAAAGAAACTGCCAACAATATTACTTATACCCTGGCCGACCAGTTCCTGGTTGGCATCCAGTCGCTGCCGGGTTCGGGCCGCCATGGCCTTGGCGATTGAAATAGCCTCCATAAAACCTATCAAGGCGATGGCAATCGCTGAGGAAATCAGCTGTAAAACAATATTCAGATCGGTGGTGGGCACCTTGAATGATGGCAGGCCTTCAGGTATCTGCCCTACGACCTTGCCACCCGCATGCATACGCAAGGTGCCATCCTTATTTATATCATTCACCGTCCATATATTGTTATCAGTGACACCACCCTCCGGTACCGCATCACGCGTGTAAAAACCGGGTTTTATATCAATCCCCTCAACAACATACTCAAACTGTATTTTCTTGAATGCTGCCAGGTTTGATTTAGTATTTTTTAATTTCCGCTCTGCCTTGTCACGTCGACGTAAAAGACGACGCTGTTTTGTTGATTGCTTGTTACTGCGATGGTGTTGCTCTGCCGCGACCTTTTTATATTTTTTATCCAGTACCGTGAAACGCTCACTCAAGCCAGTGAGGTCTTTGTTTAATGCAAGATTCTCCGCAATAACCTTTCTGGCGCCTTTGCCCGCAAATTCATTTGGCTCCACTACACGTATTTTTTCAAAATCAATGGCAATTGAAATGACAATTGTGATAGCTACGGCAATAAGCACCCCGGGTATACGCGGACTAATGCGCTTCATGGTAATCATAATGGCAAACGCCAGTATGGCAATGGCAAGAGTCGTGACGTAAGTATCATGCCAGGCAGCAGCCAACGTATTCCATACTGTTTCGTAGTGATACGGCGCCTTCTCAACACTGACACCAAAGATCTTGCTCAACTGAGAGGTGGCTATAATAATGGCTGCGGCATTGGTAAAACCGATGACTACCGGGTGCGACAGGAAATTAATCAATACACCCAGGCGCAGCACCCCAAGCATCAACTGGAATATGCCCACCATCAGGGCCAACATGATGGCATACAAGATATAGGATTCGCCGCCCGACACAGCAATCGGTTCTAGGGCCGCCGCGGTCAATAAGGACACCACGGCGACAGGCCCGGTTGCCAGCTGTCGTGAAGAGCCAAAGATCGCCCCCACCAAGGGTGGCAGGAAGGAGGCGTACAAACCATAGTATGCCGGCAGGCCTGCCAGTTGGGCATAGGCCATGGATTGTGGAATCAGTACCAGTGCGACCGTTAATCCCCCTATCAGGTCGGCTCTGAGGGTAGCCGGATTTTTCAGCTCCGGAAGCCACTTGAGAAAGGGGGTGAAAATGCGAAAATATTGAGCCAAGTTGGCGATATTCAATACTAATAACCTACATGACGAATCTAAATAACAGCATTGCGAAGCATGCGGAACCGGTAAAAGGCCGATGGATGTCTTTGAAACAGTACCGATATTATCAGAATCCCGGCGCTTTCACATATCCCATTGCATCGGATAGGCCTCTGACATGAAAAATCAGATGTCTGGTTGTCGATACGATTGACGGACTAGGGGTGAACTTTTATGTTAGCCATATATTCACCAATACAGGGTCTCACCCATGCCTTCGTTTGATGTTGTCTCCGAAATTGATATGCACGAAATGACCAACGCCCTGGACCAGGCCAATCGGGAAGTGGGCACACGTTATGACTTCAAGGGCAGTGATGCCAGCTTCAGCCGCCAGGAAAATATCATTACCCTGGATGCCGAAAATGAATTCCAGCTTCAGCAAATGCTGGATATGTTTTATCTCAAGGCCGGCAAACGCAAGATTGACCTCGACAGCTTCAAAGCGGCCGATCCTGAAGTCAGCGGTAAACGCGCCTTACAAAGGCTCACCATCCAGCAGGGCATAGACAAGGAATTGGGCAAGAGAATCGTCAAGATGATTAAAAACAGCAAGATGAAAATACAGGCCTCTATACAGGGAGATAAAGTTCGTATCACGGGCAAAAAGCGCGATGACCTGCAAAATGCCATTGCCTTGCTCAAGGAAGCCAGGCTGGGGATACCCTTACAATACGAAAATTTTCGTGATTAGCCAAAAAAAGGGCCCCACCCGGGACCCTTTTCATTTACATTGACCCGGACCTACGGGTCGGGGGTCACAACACCGGTTAGATCAACGACTGTCTGGGCAGTAAAATCCTCAGGCGCCGCACCAAAGGCCGTGACAAAACCCCGCACCCTGACCGGGGCTGCATTGGCAATTGCAGTAACATCCAGGCCCGCAGTATCCACTTCATAGTAATCCGCCATGGCATCACTGGCCTCATCAACACCGGTGCCGCGAAAATCAAACAAACCAATATCACGACCATCGATGTTGACAAGATTCAGGATAAAGTCCGTTTCATCGTTTAGAATCACATTACCGGCCAGTGTGGTGTACTGCATTCTTGCCAGACCATTGGTGGCGTCCAGTTCCAGTGGCTCGGTTGCATCATTAAGAGCGCCGAACAACACCACTCGCTGCCCCACAGACACATCATCCTTGCTATAGGCGCCGGCCGAACCCTGGCGATATACCTGCGTAGCTTCGGAAACCTGGACGATTACGGTATCAGCAAAACTGGGACTGCCGCTGGCTCTATGCAAGCTGGCACCCTTAATCGATAAACTGTCACCACTGCGGGCAATCACTGTACCGGCAACCACATCACTATCACCCCCCGGCACACTACTACCGGCATAGACTTCACGCGCCACAAAGCGACGGGGATTCCTCTTGAGGTCACCTACAACCACCGTAGCGGTGTATTGCGGCTTGCTCTCCAGTGCTATCAGGCCATCACTGCCGGTATAGGCCACACCATCAATTTCATATACGGTTTCGACTCCGCTGATAACATGCAATATCCCAAACCGTTCATGCCTGTTAGTCATGGCATGATAGAAAGGTCGAATGACTACATCGAAATAACTCTCCGCGACATTGACACGTTTCAGTGGGCCACGCAGGCGATGCAACTTGGGACGCTCAGGCTCCAAATCGGCCAACAGGAAAGGTTGTACAGTTTGAGTTGGGACGCCGGCGCCATCAAACTCCACTGTATTGGATGCCTTGAGATCAAAATCCAGTGTCAGATGAGCGGGGACACCGGGGACAATCAACAGGGAGTTACGACCCTCCAGCTGTACCGAGGCCTCCAGCACACCCAGAGCAACACCGGATTCATCTATGATGTTATCCACTTTGACGGCATCGCCAGCGGTATTCTCAACCCAGATATCGGAATTGGTGTAGTCCAGCGTGATAGAACCTTTGACATAACGGCCAGAAGGTATGGTGGCCACGGTCAAGAACTCGGTCATTTCCGTGTACTGGGCAAAGTCGACACGTGTATTCAGAGGCAAGGTCTCAACCACTGCGCCATTGGCCTTGGTCAGGGTTAATGACAAGACATCAACCGTGTAAGACAGGTAATCGCCCTCGGCATCGGTCAGACCGATCACCAGTTCGCCATTATCCGATGCTGTGGATTCTCCGCTACCGGAGGATGTGTTGCTATTTCCGCATCCCGGTAGCGCCGCCATGCCGAGCAGACCCACTGCCAACAAACCCTGACGCCACCAGGACATCCATTCTCTTGTGTTCATATGTTATCTCCTTCACTGATATGACCTGGGCGACGGCCCGGGAACTTGGTTACACCTTTTTCAAGGCATACAGGAAATAACGCGGGTGGAGGTATTTGGTTGACAGGCTACCAGAGGAATTGCACCGAGACGGCTCCCAGACCCAGCACCGTGTCATCAATATCACTACTCAGGGTGCCGCCGCGAATCTCGACATACCACTGATCGTTCAGCGGGGCGCCCCATGAGGCAAGATAAAGAGTGGCTACGGATTCATCGACAGCTGAAGTGCTTTGTAACCACAGCACAGCATAGGATGCGTCTACCTGATCATAGCTTAGGCTCGCGGTCAGGCGGCTGGCCTCAAGACCTGATGCCAGGTCGTAGGTCGTAGGTGAAAACAGCAAGGCAAAGCGTGGCTCGTCAGCCAGGCGTTCGATATCAGCATTGTATCGGTGCTTTCCATAACTGGCGTCCGCGGACCAGGGGCCACGGCTCCTGTAGCCAAGACCCAGCGTATAGCCAGAGCTACCCACATCGATATAGTTACGGCGAAATAACAGCGGCCGTTCGGTATACAGCCTGATGGCGCGTTGCTGAGGCGCATAGCGGATATACCAGGCATCCATATTCCATTCGATAGCCAAGTGCAGGGTTTCGATACTTATCTCGTCTTCCTTGCCCAGATAGGAATATCCACCCTCAACCACTGTTACTCCCAGGGGATCGCTGGAGATGGCGATACCATAGATATTCTTATCTTTTATATCTGAGTCGGTATCAGACTTGATTTGCCCACTGTCTAACAGCAACCTGGCTGCACCTGGCAGGGCGACGTCCATAGACAGCAAGTAATCAGAATTACCGGCTGCGTCAGCACTGTATTCCACGATCACGGAAGATGGCAATACCTCAGCGGCCATCACTTTCGGCCACGTGCACAATAACAACAAACCCGCAAGGCCCCGGAAAATCAGGTGCATAGACCTACTCTGTATAAATTCAGTTCCCCGCCATCATGCCATCTTAGCGATTATTTTTTAAGCGCTTCCTGAGGTTAGGGTGCCTTTGCTGAAAACGACGACGCTCCTGGGGTGTCATATTCTTGAAACGCGCCTTCAAGGCACGGCGTCGCTCGACTGGCTGTGCCTTATACCATTTGTATCGCAGGCGTAGCGCTCTTTGCTCATCCACTGGCAAGGCCTGAAAGGTCCGGAAACGCCGGCGAATTTCTACACGTGTGGTTTCAGGCAGGGCTCGCCAGTCCTTGAAGCGACGCTTGAAATGCGCACGCCCATCATCATCCAGCGTTAACCAACGCTTAGCGCCCTTCGCCAACCGTGCTTGCTGCAAGGCCGGCAGGGTCTGCCAGTCATCTTCAAAACGCAATAACAGCTGTTGCACATTATCATCCAATGCGTCCCATTCTATGGCGGCGGGATCAGCATAGACTTGCTGACCCGCTAACCAGAGCAAAAGAATCAACACTGTTCGTTTAATCATGTTTCTTGTCCTCCTCAGACATGGCGTCTTGCTTCAATTCCGCCACGTTCTGTAACAGCATGGGATCCAGCCATTCACCATTTTGTGTTTCAAACCGGCCCAGAAATTCCAGCAATGCCCTATCGGGTAGCTCTTCATCCTGATCCGTATCCTGCGCCCGCAGGGATGGAGACAGGCATATCAGCAGTAACGCTACGCTGCCCATGACGGGACTAACCCAGCTTTTGCTCATCCTGTAACCAATAATAAAATTCAAGCTCCTGATAAAATTCAAGATCATCGGCACTGCCCAGTATGGGCGCCTCCTCCCATGCCAGCGGGACCACGGGGTCTTGCGTGTCCGCATTCCAGAGACTGACCGCGGTTACAGCTACCAGCGCCACAGCGGTCAGCGCACCTGCCGGGGCCCACGCATTTCTCCATAACTTCCATGGCGCTGGCCCAGACTGAGTAATTGCTACACGCCGTGCGGCACGCAGGCGCGTGAGGGTCGCCGCATCAATCGTGTCCAGGCTTTCATCCAGAGTCTTTTTCGCAGCCCCCAGAAAAGCCTGTTCTTTGTTGTCATCTGTCATGGCCAATACCCTTCCAGTTGTTCTCGCAATCTATGCACCGCACGCGAGTAATGTGTTTTGACACTCCCAGTCGAACAGCCCATGGCACGAGCCGTTTCCGCAACATCCAGGCCCTCCCAATTGCGTAACAAGAATGCCTGCTGTTGGCGCAAGGGCAACTGTCTCAAGGCGCCCTGCAGCTTGTCCATTGCGGATGCTGTTTCATGCACAGCCTCGGGACCCTCGTGATCCGGTCCCGGCAATTGTTCCAGTGGTGATTCCCGCTCATTCTCATCCGGCTTACCGAGCCAAACCCGCCATTTTGAACGCACCCGGTTACGTCGATACCAGTCCCGTATGCCGCTCTGAACGATGCGGGTAAACAACGGACCCCACTCTTCCCCGGGTTTATGTGCATAATGCCGCACCAGCTTGTACATCGCGTCCTGTACCAGATCCAGCGCTTCCTCGCGATTGCCGGTGGCAATCTCGGCCATTCGAAACGCACGCCGCTCAGAAGAAGCAAGAAACTGCTCTATTGTCTGCGTACTCAGACCCACTTCTCCTGCTTATCTTGCATTCACCCGATTTATCGGTACTTTTCAGTGACTGTGGGCACCATATCGATTTCCACACCCGGACATAATGAGCACCCGGCATTACTTATACTCTAGATAACGCAGCAGCCGGCATGGCGTTGACAACCACGGTATAACTCCTGCGGCTGGAGGCCAATGCCGTTGGCCAGTCGCACTCATCCGGGAAACTTGCGATAGGCCCCGAATCGATATAGCCACTGACCCACTCGCGCCCACCAGAATTCAAGTAAGCGCTCCAGTACACCGCGCCGCTGCCATTGCCGCCAATCAATAACACCACTGGCCTTGAAATCCACTTCAAACATGTCACGTAATTGCGCCGCCAGGTCAGCGCCCTCTATCGCCTGATTGGCCTCCAGATTCCAGCGCAAGTTCCAGCGATCAAAGTTGGAGGAACCGACAGTACACCAGTCGTCTACCAGCACGACCTTGCTGTGCAACATCCTGGGCCCGTATTCATATATCCGCACACCATCCCGTAACAGGCGTGTGTAAAATCGTCGACCGGCATAACGAACTGCCGGGTGATCTGTACGCCTGCCGGGCAACAACAAGCGCACATCCACACCCTGTTGGGCGGCACGTCGCAACGCAACCCGCAAACTGCGCGCGGGAATAAAATAGGCTGTCGATAACCAGACATTGTATTGCGCTTGTCGAATTTGTCGTAACAAAACACGCTGTATATCTTTTCTGCCTGGCCCTCTTGTAATTAACACCTGTCCGCCGGCCCCTTGGGCCCGTATATTTTCATTTGCACTGAATGACGGAAATTTACGGCCTGTTTTTCGCCAGGACTCACGAAATACCTGCAACCAATCCTGCAAGACCGGACCACGGATCCGGATCATGGTCTCACGCCAACTGTCGCTCCTGGAATAATCCTGCATGAAGGCATCGGTCAGGCCGGCGCCCCCGACAAAGGCCTGTTCACCATCCACGATCAGCAGCTTCCTGTGGTCACGGGCAAAATTGTCCACCCATTTCCGGTAGCGCACTGGATTATAGAAAGCCATATCCACGCCGCCCCTGGATAAACGATTTCTGTCTTTGGGTAATAATCTTCGAGCACCAAAATCATCCAGCAATAAATGGACTTGTAACCCCCTCTGTGCGGCGGCCGATAATACCTGGATAAATTTATCCATAATAATGCCTGAACTTGCCAGATACATTTCCAGACAAATGTAATGATTTGCGCTCTCGATCGCGGCCAGCATGGCAGGAAAAAACTGCCGACCGTTGACCAAAACTTCAAACTCATTGCCCTGTCGCA
Organism: Gammaproteobacteria bacterium; assembly: GCA_036986275.1. Lineage (GTDB taxonomy): Bacteria > Pseudomonadota > Gammaproteobacteria > Acidiferrobacterales > SZUA-150 > BTRG01. Next base: position 29,936 of record BTRG01000017.1, read on the forward strand.
AGGGAAAACGAGCAGGCTTTATTTTCAATGCCATATTGGCAGTAGAGCAAATAAAAAACGCCCTGCGAACATACAGGGCGTTTGTTGTTCCGTATTCATGCGAAGGCGATTAATCTTCTGCCGGGCTCTCCGTGTCCGCAATCCAGGTTTGCAGGGCATCAATGATCTTGGTCGCCTGATCCTTACTGGAGATATTGAACTTGGATTTTTGCATGTATTGACCATTACGTTTTTGATAACGGCGGATACTATATTTGTCTGGTCCATATTGCTCTTTCTTTCTGTCCCAGTCCTGGTAACGGTATATGATTGTCGACCATGCACCCTTGGTTAGAATGATCTTATCCAACTGCTTGGATACCAGCTTGCCGTCTTCTTCATAATCTACCGAGAGCTCATCAACGTCAGTAGCCATCTTACCTTCCTTTACTCTGTGATATTACAGTCGTTATTGAGACACAGAATACCCGTACAGTGCAAGTCGGTATCCAAACGGTGCCAGGACCGCCAAACTCCAATCATGTAGACCCTGACTGCCACTCCCGGGCAATGCGGCAAATAAACATCCCCATTGAAATCAGTCATTTTCTGACATTTTTTCAATTTTCAGACAATTGGCCGCCCCTTAAAACCCTTAATTATCAATCAATTAAGACAATTCTGGCATATTCTCTTGTTACAATAAACTATTTCATAATTTTGGCATATTAAATGCAGAATACTGCTGTAAAAGAGACTACGCAATCTGTACCAAAAGGAGACGAACGATGTCAAAACTGGTTTTTGCATTAATGTTGGCGCTAGCGCTAGCGCCACCCATCTATGCGGATGAACTGGGTCCGGCCTATGTCGCCCTCTTTCATGTACAGCAGACCCTGGCCAAAGACGGTGGTCCCAATGACCAATTTTATCTTGCCAAGATGTATGAAGGTGGCATGGGCACAAAGCATGACATGGATGAGGCCTTCACATGGTATACCCGCGCCGCCAAGGGCGGCAATCGCCTGGCCAAACGAATAGTTGCCAACTGGGTCGCCGATGATGTCTTGTCACAAGCGGATGCCGACGTAGCGGCTGCCATCGCATCAGAAGACAGGAAACGCCTGTCCAGGGCAAACAAGAAACGTGCCCTGGAAAGGCTTGGCGATATTGAGCGTGTTAAACGACGCCAGGCCAAAAGACTGGCGGAAAAGAAATTGGCATACAAGAAGGCCATGGAAAATCAGCTAAAATATTCTGCCGACGTTTTCGAATAAACAAGTTTTTATTTTATATGCCCTGTCCATGCCGGGCGACTCCCGTATCCGCATGGACAGGTACTTCCCCGAGATATCCGCCTGATTCAGCAGTCGCGTCGTCAAACCCTGACAGATAAGCGGAGCAAACAAGTCGTCAACACTGCTTGCCGGTATAACATGCTTGCGTATAATTCAGGCGGCACGGCTGGCAATACATCGATACATTTTCAATCCATTGACGGGCTGTAACCCACTGATAAGCAAGGGAATACAGAGGACCTTGTCCGGTTTTGGATGGAGATGCGCTATATGAAGACGAGATAAATGTATAGTGTAACTTTTTTATTAATAGCAAAATTATTACAGTAAAACCTACAATATAAATGTCTACATCGGCCACCCAACAAACCATCCTCGCGAAAAAGGAAGCCCTGGCCGCTTCGGTCGGCCCGCTATTATCCAGACTGGGCCAACAATGCGCGGAAGTCTGGCCGGAACCGGACGCCATTGACAGGGTAATACTGGACGGCATTAATACCATTCCCAATTGCCATTTGATGTATGCCTGGGACGTAAACGGAATAGAAATATCTTCCATGATCATGGCCGATAAGGCCGATAGGCACTGGCGCGGCCGCGATCTCTCGCAACGCCCCTATCTGAAAAACAACCTGCCCTTCAAAGGCATTATGTTATCTTCGGTATACCACAGCCAGTACACCCACAAACAGTGCATTACCGCACTGCAAGCCGTCAGCCTGGATGACAAACTGCTTGGTTTTATTGCCGCCGACTTCGCCGTCACGGACCTATTATACGATAGCGAGCTGATTGTTCCCGAACGACGATGGCAACAGTTTCGGGGCGACCCGGCAGTGCGTGGAACGGTATTTATGCAGGAGCGGGTACAGAGTACTCTGGATGAGCATATCGATGCTGTAACAGATTTGATATGCGACCTGATGATAGATCATGGCATCTTCCATACCAAGATTCATTTTTCCAGTGGCCGCTGTTCATTCTGGTTGCTGGACGATCCTTATAACTATCGCATACATGGTGTCGATGAAATCATCAATCCCGAGCTATGCCTGGCTTATCCGCTACACCCTTTCCCAAAAGAGGCCCGGACCACACCGGAAAAAATTCGCCAGGTCTTTACTCAATTCAAGGCCCTGCGTTTCGCGGACGAGACCATCTATCTGCGCTCTGCCTCCATCAACATCATGAATGGCATGTTGGGGCTGACATTTTCCTGTGATGGTTCACATTACATGCCCATAGATGAATTTCTGGACCGTGACCTGGTATTCTGGATCGGTTCACTTGGAAAACAGGCTTCGGCCTAGCGTGCTGCAAAAACACTTTTCACCAGCCCGCCAGGCCAAAACCGGTTTATTGTTCATGCTGTTCTTTCATATTCCGTTGTTGTAACGACCAAAGATGCGCATAAATACCTTGTTGGGTCAGAAGTGATTCGTGACTTCCTTGCTCAACGATACGACCTTGATCCATCACCAGTATTTCATCGGCATCAATAATTGTTGATAAACGGTGCGCGATCACAAGCGTTGTATGATCCACGGCGGCTTCCCTTAAGGCCTTCAATATTGCCTGCTCCGCCTTGCTGTCCAACGCAGAAGTCGCCTCATCAAACACCAGGATACGAGGCGCCTTCAGGATACTGCGGGCAATGGCAATACGTTGCTTCTCACCACCAGATAGCTTAAGGCCACGTTCTCCGACGATTGAATCATATCCCTCTGGCAAGCTCATTATGAAATTATGGATATGTGCCAATTCAGCCGCCCGGTATACCTCTTTCTCCGTGGCATCCGGCCTGGCATAACGCAGGTTGTAATAGATCGTATCATTAAACAGTACGGTGTCCTGCGGCACTATACCTATGGCGGCACGCAGACTGTCTTGTGTCACATGACGTATATCCTGCCCATCAATCAGGATACGGCCATAGCCGGTATCATAAAACCGGAATAACAAGCGAACCAGCGTGGACTTGCCGGCACCACTGGCGCCCACCACCGCCAACTTCTGCCCGGGCTGTATAGTAAAAGACACATCATCCAGCACACGTCTTTCCTTATGGTATCCAAAGGAGACATGCTCAAAAGAGACCTTGCCGCGTGTCACAATCAGAGTCTTTGCCTGCTTGTCATCTTCAATCTCGGGACACTCAGACAATAACTTCACCAGTGATTCCATGTCGGCAAAGGAGTACTTGATCTGTCTGTAGACAATGCCAAGAAAACCCAGTGGGATAAACAGTTGCAACAGCAGTGCATTCACCAGCACCAGGTCGCCCAAACTCATCTCACCCTGACTCACCTGGTGGGCCGCAAAAAACATGATTACGGTTACACCGATAGCAATAATCACACTTTGACCAAAGTTCAGCATACCCATGGAGCTACGACTCAGAACCGCACTGTCCTCCCAGTCGCTCAAGGTTGCATCACAACGATCCAGTTCCAGTGATTCATTGCCAAAATACTTCACCGTTTCATAATTTATCAGGCTGTCCAGGGCATCATTATTGGCACTGGATTCCAGGCGATTCATGGTATGGCGATACTCCATGCGCCAATTTGTTACCGCCAGTGTAAAGCCGACATAGATGGCAACACAGGAAAATATAATGGCGGTAAATATCCAGTCATACTGCGACAACAAGATCGCTGCCACCAGAGTAACCTCCACAGTCACCGGTAGCAGGTTAAACACCATATAGTTTAACAAACTACTCAGGCTAGCCGAGCCACGTTGTAGATCGCGACTAATGGCGCCTGTTTTACGTTCCAGGTGAAAACGTAAGGAAAGATTATGAAGATGCTCCAGCGTTCTTAACGTCAGGCGCCGCATGGCACGATAACGCACTCGTGTAAACAGGGCATCCCGTAACTCATTAAACAGGGAGCTGGTCAACTTTAGGGCGCCATATGCCAGCAGCAATAAAACCGGTAAGGTACTGACAGCGCCTGCATCCACATCCAGGTGATCAACGATACCTTTCAATGCCAGTGGCACACCAACATTTGCGACTTTTGCCAACACCAGGGAGGTAAGCGCCAACAACACACGCCCCTTATACTCCCACAGGTACGGCAACAAGGTCCGGAAGTTGGACCAGTTATTACGCCCGCTTTCGCGAGCGCTAATATATTCTTCGCGTGCTACAAAACCCATATTCCCTCCATGATATGGGTCAGTGTAACAAAGATAGACGAGAGGACCATGAGTACGCTGATTATCCCCAAGGGTTATTCAATCCCCAGGGGTGCCCGCTATTTCAATAATATCGGTAACAATGACTGTGTCATTTCGGTGTCGCCACTTTACATCCACGTTTAATAATCGCATGGCAAAATCCGCCCTCTCCGGATTCTCTACACAATAAGCGGGTCGTGGATCGCAGGCCAGAACCTGAGAAATTAACGTAACCAAATCTACGTCCTTGCGTGACTCACAATAGTCTTTTGCTGCCTGTAGAAATTCTACTTCCAATTGTACATCTGGTGATAATGAAGCATAGCCGGCCTGTGCCTGTTCCCGCACATCTGCATAAGGGATGTAAGGCTTGATGTCCAGTACGGGTGTACCATCAAGAAAGTCGCCTCCTTTCAGAATCAATTGCAAACAACCTTCATGCCTGTCTATAGAAACCAGTTCGACGACAGATAAACCAATTGGATTGGGTCTGAAGGGTGAGCGTGTAGCAAATATACCCAGGCGCTGATTACCACCCAGACGCGGTGGCCGCACTGTTGGACTCCATTTACCTTGCTCTATCCCGTGGAACATGAAAACAATCCAGATATGGGAAAACTGAGACAAGCCCTCAAACGCCTCATCCTCATCATAGGGCGGATAAATACAAAGAACAGCCTGCGCCTCGGGAACCAGGCCTGGTTGCCGGGGGATACCAAATTTTTCTTTATAGCAGGATGTAATGCTACCTATGATATTCACGGTGAAACATTCAAAACATCTTGGCTGATAAAGATAGTAACAGCACCTTATTAATCTTTCGTCGTCTTATTCACATCAAAGGATAGAGTGTTATCGTTGCCTGCTTTATTGTCGCCTGCTTCCAATGGAAGGATCTTGGCTACTCCTTCCTTCTTGACTTCATCAATACGAATAATGGATTGGAACGGAATATAGGTGCGTTTGACGTCCTGAAACTCTGACTTCAGTCGCTCTTCCGTGGGATCAATAACAATCGCCGACTTCTCACCAAAAATCATACCCTCTATTTCAATAAATCCCATCATTCCGGATTGTACAACCTCCTTGCAATATATCTCATAAACCTGACCATGGTTTACGAACATAACTTTGTAGATATTCTTTCTTTTCATACACTTCTTCCCACCGGCTTTATTATCACACAATGATTGTGCTAATTCCTCTACATTGATTACGCCTAATATACAGCTAAACTTAAATTATGGGCTTATATATTTGGCAATAGTTGGTTTCGTCGCCGTGGAGATTACGAATCAGCGGTCTTGCCGGCCCGCACAGGAAATACTATGAGGAGTCACGCCATGAAGTCAGCCGTTTCATTGCAGTTGGTGACAGTCGGTTTGGAAAACGGAAAAACCGGCGTGTTTATTGGGGTACCCCTGGTGCTGGATGAGTACACAGATAACGATTCGCAGGTCGAACAAATCTGGTTTTCGGATGTGCAGGAGGTTCCGGAAGATATGGCCATATCCAAACTCATCGGTCTGGTGCGTGAGCAATTTTGCCAACAGTACTGTCAATGCAATGACAAACTGCACTAGCTCTGTGTGAACGCCACAGCCAGCCCTCCCAGGCCACAATACCCACCCGGGGTTTTGGCCAGGTACTGCTGGTGATAATCCTCGGCATAATAAAAGTCAGCGGCCTCCACGATTTCCGTTGTGATTTCTCCATGACCTGCGTTCTGCAATAAAGACTGATACTGCTTCCTGCTTGTTTCCGCCAATCTCTTTTGCTCATCATTATAAACATAGATACCTGAGCGGTATTGAGTCCCTCTGTCATTTCCCTGGCGCATCCCTTGCGTGGGATCATGCGCCTCCCAGAAGACAGCCAGTAATTGTTCATAGCTCACCAAATCAGGGTTAAATACAACGAATACCACTTCGTTATGTCCCGTCATACCTGAACAAACTTCTTCATAACTCGGATTAGGGGTGTAACCTGCCGAATAACCCACCGCGGTTGTATAGACACCCGGTGTTTGCCAGAATTTTCGCTCCGCGCCCCAAAAACAACCCAGACCCAATAACGCCTGTTGCAAACCCTCCGCAAAGGGCGGGCATATGGTATTTCCATTTACGTAATGCTTCTCCGCCACAGCCATGGCATGCGCCCTACCTGGCAAGGCGGTGTCCAGGCTTGGCATTTCATTTTTCATGCGCATCAATATATCCTTCTCTGGCGGTTGTGGTTACGACAAGGTATCCACCAGTACATCCGCCCGACAACCCGGCCCTGCCCATTCGCCATGACAGCAATCATGACCGGTAGCGCCAATAAAAGCGGACCCGTATGAACATTATCATGATGATAGTTTATGCAGTAACAATAGCTCGAGCATGATTCAGGGCACCTGGATTATGTATACCCGCAATAGCGGCATCTTTTTTATTTCTCGGTGACAATATGGCTGCTTTTAATGGACTGTGGGCGTCGTAGGTCGAAAGCAATAAACAACCCCGCCGCAAGCGGACGGGGTATTGTTGCCATTCCTTAGAACAGTGCCAATTGATAGTCACTATGGAGTTTCTGGTACGTTCCGCCTTGCCCCTTCACATAGTTACCT
>BTRG01000018.1:0-15000 GCA_036986275.1 Gammaproteobacteria bacterium
CTTTCCCACCTGTCTCGGTAGCGGTCATCGATTACGAACCGCACCTCTTGTAGCGCAGCCTGCCGATGGATGTAGCTGCCCTGAACTTCAATGGAGGCCTTTTCAAGCGCACAATATAAGGTAATTCTTCTGGACTTTCCGCATACTCGCGCCGGGTCTTTTCTCCATGAATCTTTATCATGCAGAATTTCATCGGCTTTTACCAGAATATCCAGGTCGACTTGAGATACCTCGATATTTCTCTTCTCGTAATCAGGAATAGCAAATACCAATCCATTCTCAGTCTGGGTACACGTAGACAGGAGTCCCATCGATATGCCAGCCAATATAAGTCTCTTCATTTTTTCTTACGTATAATGTTGCGAATCATTAGCTGGAAAAAACCAAGTGAGGGACGAATGGCACTTTATTCCATCAGAGTGCATTAGCCTTATTAGTCTTTTACTAATTCTAATTGATATTCTGCCTTATCATGACTAATGGTTTTGAAGCTTCCCAAGGAGTTAAAATGCCGAAAAGCGGTGGGCGCAGCCATAGAGGCTCGGCTTTATCCAGGGTATATATTTGTTATGTTTTTTATTTATTTGCATAAGTTTCAAGGATTTCTTTCTGCTCTTCAGGCGAGAGCTCATTTAAAAGGGCTTCTATTTCTTCTGTTTTCTTGTCTGTTACTTTATCTTCGTTTGTATAGGAGGCTTCACCGAGCTTAGCGAGTGACAACTCGGCTATCTCTTTTACAAATAAATGGTTACCACGAATATGAATGTTAAATTGATAATCACCTTTCTTTGTATGTGCTAACTTAGCCTTATTTACAATCAGTAATTGTAATGAACCAGAAAATACATCAATTCTATTTTTGTGGCGTTTAGCAACAATAAGGACACCATTACTATTTCTTTTTTCTTCATCTTCTATCATGTCTGGTGGGATGCCGTGCCAGTCATCATAGCCGCCGAGTACCCAGAATGTTCTATGATTTGAGTCTTCTAGAAACTTGCGCCGAGAGCCAACACGAGATAAAGAAACTCCAAAGTGCGTCTCTACCTCAGAAATAACTTTCTTCCGATCTTGTTCATCAAATCTTTGAGATATCATGATTTACTCTCCGTGCTTTTTATGTGTACGGTTGATTTTATTGATAGATGCTTACTTAGCATAATAAATACTAAGTGCTGCAATTACTATGGCAACAAGCCATCCAGTCCAGGTGAAGAATAATTCTTTTCTTTTTGTGTAAATGTTTTTTACTTCTATTGGGTTTATGGCATAATCTTTAAAGTTATATAAAACAGCTGTAAAGGCAGGACATCTGTGGTACTTTCGAAGATCTTCATGAGATAGATTAGCAGCGATACTTTTACCTGACCATTTGCATTTGCCTTGATTGAGCATGGCAGATTCTCGCATGCCTCTATAATTGCTTCCATCAGACTCGCAATAAATGCAATAGCGGCATTGAGAAAAACCAAATAAGAAGATAAACCACCGTTTAAATCTGCCAAAACGTGATTTCTCTTTCTCAAATTCCTCTACAAGTTCTTCTGCAGCAGATTTATTTCGCTTAGATCTGAACATATTATTAATCTTTTGCATCTAACAGTTGACTATGAAGCCACGGCTTCGTTTGTTCGTGATCGGCGCGCTATAACTCGGTGACCCCTCCAATACCTTGAGGGGTTTCCTGAAGCTATCGATTACAGGCGTGCTGACGAGGTCCAGGCTGGCCGGATTGTAATGATAGCTTTGTAAATTGAGAAAATGGAGCCCGCAGTCGGAGTCGAACCAACGACCTGCTGATTACAAATCAGCTGCTCTACCAGCTGAGCTATGCGGGCTAGGGGGCGCATTTTAGGGACCTATCGGCATTCTAGCAAGCTCACCCCGGCCCCATCTTGCCCTTGGAGGCAGTCTCGGGGGCATCACACTTGACGTCTTCCACCTGCAATTTGGCGACCTCCCAACGGTCGCGCAGGGCATCGCTCAGGGCCTGCTCAGATTTCACGTCCAGCCAGTACTTGGCCGTGGTGCGGTGCAACGTGTAGCGCTTGGCCTTGATACCCTTTTTCTTGAGTTTGCGCATGCGCTTGCTGGCATTGGCCTCGACCCTGAACACGCCCAGGGAAATGGCATGACGCAGTTCCGGATCGCCGGTGATGGGGGCGTGGTCCTTAAAACCCAGTCTGGTCAGCTTCTCGCGCATGGCCTTGACCTCTTGACCGGAGGCCAGCGGTGGGATGAAAACACGGTAAGTAACCTGAGCGTCGACGTCCTCGCGTGGCACGGCCGCGACGACGACATTAGCCAGACGGGCGCGGGCCTCGGTGACAGTGCGCTGGGATGTAAACGGGCCGATGCGATAGCACAACCGGGGTGGCGTAACATCTACCAGTTTCTTGGGCCTGGCCGATTTGTTGCGCGCGCGCTTCTTGAGTTTGACGCCGGGGTCAGTAATCAACGGCATGAGTTCCGGGTGGTAGGCGGCACGGGCCACCGGTACCGGTACCCTGCCGGGCGGCGTGGCATACCACTGCGTCCACATCCAGTAGCCGATGTTGATCAAAACAAGGGTGGCCACGAATAGCTTCATGCACCGGCCTCGGCGACGCGGGCCAGGCCCTGCAGGACCAGGCCGGGGATATGCTCGGCACCTTCAAGCTCGGGCAACAGCACCTCGGCATCTCCGCCGGTGATGATGACCTGCATGTCATCATCCTCCATGGCGCGATAGTGTTGGATCATTTCCTTGACGGCGCCGATCAGCCCCAGGCGTGTGCCCACGGCCACGGCATCGGCGGTGCCGGTCACGGCCAGGGTATTATCCTGCCCTTGATGCTTATGTATCTCGGCGGTGTGGGTTGTCAGGCTGTTGCGCAGCAGGTGCAGGCCGGGAAAAATGGCGCCGCCCAGCATATTGCCTTCACGATCCACGGCATCGACCGTCACGGCCGTGCCGGCATCAACAATACACACAGCATGGTCAGGGCTTATGTAATGTGCGGCTATCATGGCCAGCCAGCGATCGCTCCCCATTTCTTCGGGCCGAGTATAACGGTTCTTCACCCCCAACTGCTGGTCCACCGCTCCCGCCGTGTCTACCGGCAGGCTCCAGGTGCGCGCCACCCACTGACCCAGTTGATGCAGGACGTCCTCCGAGACCACGCAACTGACCCAGACGGCATCGGGCAGCGGCAGGCTGGACCAACGCGGCGCCAGGCGCGCCAGCCAGGTGGCGTCCATGACTTCGGTATTGGTGAGTGAGAGCTTGGTTTCATAGGTCGCCCACTTGAGCCTGTGGTTGCCGATGTCTATCAGTAGCTTCATGCCATTCACTTACTCAGTGTGGCCGCAGGCTAACTTCGCCGGAATGAAATACGTGGGCGTTGTTATCGCTGTCGATCAGCAACAGAGCGCCGTGTTCATCCACACCCCGCACCCGGCCGTGCAGGGCCTTGTTACCCTGTATCAAGGTGACGTCCTGATCGTGATAGGCATGGTGGGCCGTCCAGTCTTCACGAAAGGGTTCGAAACCGGCATGTTTAAATTTTTCCAGTGCCGGGGTCAGGCGGTTCAATATAGCCGCGATGAAGACATTGCGATCGGGTATGTTGTCGGTCAACCGGGAGATATCCACCCAGGGCTGATCGACCCCTTCCAACGCCCCGTCTTGTTGCCGCACATTGATGCCTATACCCAGTATCGTCAGCGAGGGACCATTCACTTCGCCTTGCAGGTCGACCAGGACACCGCCGAGCTTGCGGCCCTGCCAGAGCAAATCATTGGGCCACTTAAGCTCAATGCCTTCTATACCCTGATCGGCCAGGGCCTGCACCAGCGCCACACCCACCACCAGACTGAGGCCGGCGAGACTGCCCGGCCCACCGGGGAAGGTCCAACCCAGGGACAATATGACATTACTATAAGGGCTGGTCATCCACTGCCGGCCACGACGGCCGCGGCCGCGCGTTTGGCACTCGGCCAGGCAAACATGGCCATGCACATCATTGTCGGCGGCAAGGCTTAACAAGTAACGGCTGGTGGAATCGACTTCGTCGAGGATATGCAGCGTGCGTATGTCATTTGTCTGTATGTCCCGTTCGATCCGCTGGCGTGAGAGCGGGGTGAAAGGTGTGGCCAGTTTATAGCCCTGACCGCTGACACGATGGATTTCCAGGCCCCGCGCCACCAGTGCCTGAACGCATTTGTTGACGGCGGCACGGGTGATGTTCAACGACTCGCCTATGGCCGTGCCGGAATGAAAGTCGCCATCGGCCAGGACTTTTAAGATTTCGGTGCGCGTCGACATGGGCGGATTGTACCACCCGACGCACGATTCCCGTTTTGCTGTCCGCGGGGATACTATTCGGCGTCGTTACCTTCGGCCGGCAGACAGGTATGGCCGCCGGCGGCCTTGGCCCGGTCCAGGGCTTCGGTCGCCCGGCGAAACAGGGCCTGCGGGCTATCGCCCGCAATGGCATTGGCATAACCCCCGCTGACCGAGATAGATACCGGTTTGCCATGACAATGAAAGGCGGCCTCGGAAATGGCTGTCATCAGACGATCGGCCACATCTTTGGCGGCAAAGAAATCGGTATCGTTCAGTACAGTGACGAAGGTATCGCTGCCATAGTGGGCAATGAAATCACCGTCGCGCAAATGTCGCTTTAGCAGGCGCGCAATCATGCGCAGGGTGCGATCTCCGGCCTTGCGGCCATAACGGTCATTCAGCTCACCGAGTTTGTCGACATCCCAGACCTGTAACACCGTGGGCGCCTGCTTGCGACGATCTTGCGCCAGTACCTGGCGTAGATAGTGCTCATAGCCCAAGCGACTGGGGACACCGGTAAGCGGATCCCGCAGGCTGTCTCCCTGGTCAGAGACCAACTTGCCTTGCAAGCCCGAGAGCTGATGCTCCATCTTGTGCAGAGCACTGGATAGGGTATGCAATTGTCCGTGTAAAGTGGAATGTTGTTGCGAGCCCTTTTCCTTGAAGTCATCCAGGCGCGTGAAGGCGATGGCCAGACGCTGTTGCAACCACATACGCGAATCGTCTTTGCTGCCCGTACGCTTGAGTCGCTGATTCATATCACTGAGCTGGCGCTCCAGCGCAGTGCCAACTTTTTGCGTGCCCTGATAACCGGCCTGGGTCTGCATCTCGGTACCCTGTAGGGCCTTGTCCATACCTGAAAAATTCCGCGCCAGATCCTGCAGGAATTCCTGGTGGTCCTTGCGGCCCTGCTCCAGGCGCCAGCGGGTCTCGGCGACTACATTGGCCGCGTGAATCAGCACCCCTTCCAGCTGCTTGGCATCCAGTGGGCGGCCCAGGGCCGACTTCATGGCATCGATATAGGGCTGCAACTCCTCCGGCGGGTGTATAGCATCCACCAGCATCTCCAGGGCATTGCGCACCCCATCGGGCAGGGTCGCGGCCTTCTCGGGGACGTCGCCATCAAGATCAAACGATGTGGTAATGGACTCCGGGGAGATATGACTGCCCAAAATCAGACCTCTTGCCCTGTGGCGTCATGGCAGCGGGCATCCCTATCCCTGACGCCGCGCCAGGTATAGTGTGTTGTCACACATGGCTCCTGAATACACTAAGTTCCGCAACTGGTCTGCAATAACTGCGCCAGTCAAAGGCCAGGCCGACAGCCAAATTCCCCAGACTATGAATAGAATAAAGGTTGGGCAGGCCGCGGAAGCCCGGACTTACTTGTGCAGATCCCGGGACCAGCGGTGGGCGCCAGCCTTGGCCATGCGCACCAGTTGCGCCAGTTCTTTTTCCAGTTCTTGCCGACGGGCCTCGAGATAGCGGCGCAGCTTCTTTCTGCGCACAAAGAGAAAGAACACGCGCATGTTTTCCAGTATGCGTTCGCGTTCGCGGCGCAACATCAGCACGGCGGCGGCTGTGGGCGGAAGGCTGAGCGCATACCACCAGGCAGCGGTCTCACTAAAATACGAATAGACCACACTGATCTGCAGGCCCCAGAAAATGGGAAACAGGAACAGACCCAGCACCATTTTGGCGGTGTCGTACTGGTCGGTGCCGCGTGCGCCCAGACGGGCCAAATGGCGCGTGAGCATGAAGGGCGCATACGAATTCAATAGACCCCAAAGCGCCAATGGCAAAATAATGGCGAGGATAAACAAGCTGCGCAACAGGAAACGTGTGACCAGCATGGGCCGGTAACTGACAGTCAGGTGGTAATCATGTATGCCCCAGCGTCGACACTGGCGCTCAAACTGGTGCAGGTGCCGGTTCAACCGTTCCAGTTCAATCGGATATCGGCGCTGTAATTCCGCATGTGCCTGACCCAGTTTTTTCATGGCCCGGAAACGCAGGTCCAGGCTGCGCTTGCGGTACTTGCCATGACGCATGGCAAAAAAACGCTCCAGGCGTTGTATCAAATCCAGCTCATCCCAGCTGTCGGCATTCAACGTGACATCACCCATGGCCGCGGACAAGGTTTGTGTCAGCGCGCGGACATCGTCTTCGCCGTTGCCGGTCGGTAATTGTTGCGCTGTGATGGCTGGACCAAACTTCACCAATACACTGCTGCGGAATTTCCCCTTGCCTGTAAACATCAGGCCCACGGGTACAATCGTTGGCGCCAGACCACTGCTCTGGCGTGCACCCAGCGCCATACGGGCAGCACCGGTTTTGACTTCACGCAACTGTGAATCAGAATGGCTCTGTCCTTCCGGGAAGACCAACAGGATCTCACCCTGAGTAAATAACTCGTAACAACGGGCAAAGGAGTCTATGTTTTGGGTGGTGTCACTACCCACATCCTGTCGCCGATAAATGGGTACTGCTTGTAATAAAGATAAAATGGGCCGTAGCAAAGGATTCCTGAACAGGCCGCTACGGGCCAGCGGATGGACGATGCGTTGAGAGACGGATTGCAAGATCACGGCGTCGGCCAGGGCATTGGCGTGGTTAGCGCAAAGCAGCACCCCACCTTCGGTAGGCAAATACTCCAGTCCTTCGACTTCACAGCGGCGATAAAAGATACGTGTGACGGTCTGACAGAATCCCCGCCACAACGGGCGTACCAGCATCATTACACATCTCCCTTGCAACAGACTTGCGCGATCATTCTACGATCACCGGCGCTCACCATAAAGCACTGTCTGGCAACTACCGCTATAAAAGCGGGACAGGCTGACGTGTCACAGCCACAGCGACAATATAAGCATATACAGTCAAAGCAGCACACCAGGCCATGATGCGCTGAGGCCGATGATGATTGGGGCGCAATGCCATTACACCCAACATGATGTACAGCAGCAAGGCCACGACCTTGGCAGTGAGCCAACCATGGACAAAAGGATATTGTTGCAGCGATACCACCAATATGATCGCACTGCCCAACAAAATAGTATCAATGATATGGGGGGCTATCTTCACCCAACGGCGTTGTAACTGAGGTGAACCCTGAATCATCCAGATACCACGAACAATGAAACCGCTAATAGAAAGCAAGGCGCATAGTACATGGATAGATTTGACCCAGGCCATTATTATTCTTTGTATGTCAGTGACCAGAGAAACACGGCCATAGCGCACGGCAAACTCATAAGACGATGATCCACTCAATAAGCTGAAGTAGATATTGTGCAGGAAATGGGTGCTGGTTTCGAGGAAGGAAAAATAAACTCCGTCTCAGGGACGGGGTAAATCAGGCGCATTCATGCTGAAAAACTGTATGCGGATCAGTTTGCCTGCAATACCAGGCTGGCAGGTAAATTCACTTCCATCGCGACCGGTAAATGGTCGGAATAAGGGAAGTTGAGCGCCTTCACATTGCTCACTTCCAGGCCGGGTGAAAGAAAAATATGATCGATATTTCTAAAGGGCCGCCAACTGGGAAAGGTATGGAGCCCATGAATCGGCTCACGCATATCCATATTCGACATCACCCACTCCATCTCCTTGCTGTCGGAAGGAAAGTTAAAGTCACCCATAATGATGACATTTTCATGCTCTGATCGAATCTCATGCAGGGCAGCCAATTGCTGCAAACGTGCTCGCTGACTCAGTGCGAGATGGACAATAAGCAGCAATACGGTGCTGGCGCCACTCCCCAATTCAACAGCCATGGCGCCGCGCCCGGGAAACAGACCGGGCAATTTGTATTCAGTAACAGATGCCACCTTGATACGGCTCAGTACACCCAGGCTGTGCTGAGCAAACTTGCCAAGATTTCTGTTTGTCTGGTGATACCAGTGAGGGAAATGTCCCCGGGTAGCCAGATATTCGGTTTGGTTAATAAATCCGCTACGAAGACTGCCGGCATCCACTTCCTGCAGACCGACGATATCAAACTTGCGTATATCGTGGGCAATGCCATCCAGGTTCTGCATTCGTTCGGCATGTGGCAATACATGCTTCCAACTATGCGTGAAGTAATCACGATAGCAAGTAGTCGCTATTCCGGTCTGTATGTTATAGGTCAGTATTCGCAACGTCGTTATTGGGACCTGTGCCTGGCACTGTCCCGCCTCTTCCCGCCAATGGTTATCACTTCCTGCATCAAGCAGAGGGATAATTTTTGCCGCCGGGACACTCATCCTACTATCTCTCTCTTCCTATCATGGTAGTTGCGACCTTCTATTTCAAGCGGCCGAGCGCGAACCTGCCGGATTTATCCAACAATATCGGTACAACCGGGTGATTTCTTCAGTGATGCCAGCTTCCGCAGGATTCATGCCAAAAGCCGGTGCGCCACCCCATACCTGAAGGTATGCTTTTTATACTTAATATAATAGACGAAACTGAGATGCTCGCAAGCCAGGGCCCGAGACGACCGGATGAAAGGCCGGCTGTACAGATTTAAAAGGGGATTCCTGATTCGATAGCTTGCTCACATTGCGCTTAGAAATATCCAGTATTCATAAGCCAGAAATAAGCATAATAGACCCAGGCCTTCTATCCTGTTCAGCCTGCCAGAACCTTTAAACCCATAAGCCATGACAAAAAGAATAATGGTGAATAGCAGCATGACTGAATAGTCGCGGCTCAATAAACTTGCCGGTAAAGTGCTCGGTGCGATCAGACCAGGCAAGCTCATCACGGCAAGCAGGTTGTACATATTGGATCCCAGTACATTCCCTATTGCTATATCATGTTCATTTTTTAAAGCGCTTACTATAGAAGCCGCCAACTCCGGAAGGCTGGTGCCTATTGCAACTATCGTCAGACCTATGACCAGATCACTGACACCTAAAGACTGTGCGATATTCACTGCTCCCCAAACAAGAATACGAGAGCTCACCATCAATCCAACAAGGCCAATAACAAACCACAATATCGCTCCTGGCATTGGCAATGCTTCCGGCATTTCTGCTGCATACTCTGCCTGCATTGGATCAGATACACGGCTGCGTTTTGCAAGCCTGACCATCCAATAAAGCATACCCAGCAAGCCTGTAAACAAAATCAGGCCATCCACCCTGGACAAGTCTTTGTCCTGTATCAGTAACCAAACAACCAGCATAATAACCAGCAGGATTGGAAACTCTCGTTTTAAGGTTTCTGACTGAACTGTAAGAGGTGTGATGAGTGCGGTTAGGCCGAGTATCAAGCCAACGTTTGTAATATTTGACCCTATAGCATTACCGATACCCAGTGTTGGTGACCCTTGCCATGAGGCTATTGCAGAAACAAATATCTCAGGTGCCGAAGTGCCGAATCCCACAATTGTCAAACCAATAATTAACGGTGGCACTCCTAGATTACGAGCAATCCCTGACGAACCCACAACGAAACGCTCAGCAGCCCAGATTAGCAGTATAAAGCCTATGGCAATCGCCCCGCTATATTGAAACATTGCGCTCATGGGCAAGGGAGTCTTATAAATAAAGAGTGAGAATTGTCAGGAATTATCTATTGAAGGTATAAATAAAAGCAATCAGGATTCCACTGAATGGTACACAGCTTCTATTTCAAGCAAGAGGTTAGTCCGGCAAATATCCGCCTGAAGATACATGACAGGTACTCGTCCTTTAATGACCTCTTCCATAGTCTCTCGAATAACTTCATAGTGCTCCGGGTGACGTATATAAACTTTTAGCAAGCTCAACTCTTCCACCGTTTGTATCGGCTTGCTTTCGTTACTTGTTGCCGACTCTACAAGAACCGCGACATTGCGTAGCGTTTCTTCAAGCTGCTCTGAGACATTTTCCAAATGATGGCTCTCATGGCCTACAATACTGGCGGTACCTGAAATATAGAGGTCGATCCCTTTGGGCCATTGCTTGACCATGGCACGCGTAAAAGATGGACTACAGGGACCGTATTGAGGAGGATAGTTGTAAGCGCTTATCTGTCTTGGATTTTCTATTTGATCCCCGGCCGAACGTGCAGCCAGACAGTACACTATCAATCCACCAGAGGGAGTGCCGAGTGCGCTGGCCGCGGGAATGTCCTGTATAAAATCCTGATTACGCCTGGAGAAAACCTCATGGCGTCCAACACAAAATTCCTTATAGCGTTCCATTCCAGTACGCTCATCGTTTATCTTTGGAATGTAATTCCACATGCGCAACAACCTGGGAAAATCGGATTCTTCACAATAGCGAATCAAGTCGGAATATATCTCCCTGGACAGTGTCCGCATATCCTGATCGTCTTCCACTACCGCTCCAGCAAACATCAACTCATCATTACTGCTGGAAATGATATTACCTGTCTGCTGAACGCTGACCGGAGTCGCGCTACGCCACACTTCAGCATAATGTGGTGTCCCCAGCGATTTTGCGGGTACCGTCATACATGGCGTGTCATGGAGAATGGAAACACCCGCATCGTGATCGTATCTGACTGCCGCCAATACATAGCCCTTCACCAGCTCTGCTTCCAGTTGACTATTCTCAACGTACTGAAAAACCACGGGCAAATCGACTGACTTAACTGTTATGGACGACTGGCTGTTCATCGTGTTGTGATCGTGGACGGCTTTAGGTTTAGGGGCACTCATAGAACTCATTTGCTTCAAGGACTGAAATAGCAGGGTTTATACGCAAAAGCTTAGCCCGGAAGCGGCTCAGGCCGCAAGCCAGTCCACCACCTCTGCCAAGCGTCAATTGTCGCACAGATACCGTTCAATTGCCCACAGGCCCCCGGGTTTGATTTGCAAAAAAAACACCCATACTCTAGAAGGCACGAGGCTTTGAATTGAAACCTGACCGACGATCAGGATGAGGCAGAGACAACGTACATTTAAGCAAACACCGCCCATAAAGAATGACGTATACATAAAAAAGCCCCTGCCGCTGACGCGACAAGGGCTTCGAATAAAAGCCTGGCATGCCTCGACCCATCTGAGATTGCCTCGAACTTTCGGGACGAAAGTTGAGGTACCCACAATAAACCCGTCAGGGTTCTGTGGGAGTGAGGTTGCCCAGACCCGGAACGGGTGGGGTATGCATAATGAACGCTGAAAGCGTTCTTTGCGAAAGTGCAATAAAGCGCGAAGCGATTCTGCATGAGTTCTACAATAAAAACAGCAGGACACTGCCTGCCAGAACCTTGCCGCAAACAAAAAGAAACCCCGTAACTCAAAGAGCTACAGGGTTTCAGGATTAAAGCCTGGCAGTGTCCTACTTTCACATGGGGAGGCCCCACACTATCATCGGCGCTGAGCAGTTTCACTTCCGAGTTCGGGATGGGATCGGGTGGTACCCACTCGCTATGGCCACCAGGCAAACCGTTTTCTAGTCCCTAGCTACTAGTACCTAGTAACCAGCTACCAGAGAATCTGGAAAGTAATGCAAAGGCGTGTTTGGGTAATATTGCTTTTGACCAGCGGCCCAGAATGTTTGGGTGTTATATGGTCAAGCCTCACGGGCAATTAGTACTGGTTAGCTTCGCACATTACTGTGCTTCCACATCCAGCCTATCAACGTTGTAGTCTCCAACGACCCTACAGGGACCTTAAAGGTCCAGGGAGATCTCATCTTGAGGTGGGCTTCCCGCTTAGATGCTTTCAGCGGTTATCCCGTCCGTACTTAGCTACCCGGCAATGCCACTGGCGTGACAACCGGAACACCAGAGGTACGTCCACTCCGGTCCTCTCGTACTAGGAGCAGCTCCTCTCAAATCTCCAGCGCCCACGGCAGATAGGGACCAAACTGTCTCACGACGTTCTAAACCCAGCTCGCGTACCACTTTAAATGGCGAACAGCCATACCCTTGGGACCGGCTACAGCCCCAGGATGTGATGAGCCGACATCGAGGTGCCAAACACCGCCGTCGATATGAACTCTTGGGCGGTATCAGCCTGTTATCCCCGGAGTACCTTTTATCCGTTGAGCGATGGCCCTTCCATACAGAACCACCGGATCACTAAGACCTGCTTTCGCACCTGCTCGACTTGTACGTCTCGCAGTCAAGCACCCTTATGCCTTTGCACTCAATGCGCGATTTCCGACCGCGCTGAGGGTACCTTCGTGCTCCTCCGTTACTCTTTGGGAGGAGACCGCCCCAGTCAAACTACCCACCATACACTGTCCCCGACCCGGATAACGGGCCTGGGTTAGAACCTCGAACATACCAGGGTGGTATTTCAAGGGTGGCTCCACGAGAACTGACGTCCTCGCTTCAAAGCCTCCCACCTATCCTACACAAGCATGTTCAAAATTCAGTGTAAAGCTGTAGTAAAGGTTCACGGGGTCTTTCCGTCTTGCCACGGGAACACTGCATCTTCACAGCAATTTCAATTTCACTGAGTCTCTGGTGGAGACAGTGTGGCCATCGTTACGCCATTCGTGCAGGTCGGAACTTACCCGACAAGGAATTTCGCTACCTTAGGACCGTTATAGTTACGGCCGCCGTTTACCGGGGCTTCGATCAAGAGCTTCTCCGAAGATAACCCCATCAATTAACCTTCCGGCACCGGGCAGGCGTCACACCCTATACGTCCACTTACGTGTTTGCAGAGTGCTATGTTTTTAGTAAACAGTCGCAGCCACCTGGTCTCTGCGGCCCCCTTCTGCTCCACCCGCAGGGGTTTCACATACAAGGGGCGCACCTTCTTCCGAAGTTACGGTGCCATTTTGCCGAGTTCCTTAACCCGAGTTCTCTCAAGCGCCTTGGGATTCTCACCCTGCCCACCTGTGTCGGTTTGGGGTACGGTCACATATAACCTGAAGCTTAGAGGATTTTCCTGGAAGCATGGCATCAATCAGTTCGTCCAAAAGAGGACTCCACATCACGCCTCAGTAATAGCTCTCCGGATTTGCCTAAAGAGCCTACCTACACGCTTGTACCGGGACATCCAACACCCGGCTGACCTAGCCTTCTCCGTCCCCCCATAGCAGTTATATGCGGCATAGGAATATTAACCTATTACCCATCGACTACGCCTTTCGGCCTCGCCTTAGGGACCGGCTCACCCTGCGCCGATTAACGTTGCGCAGGAAACCTTGGGCTTTCGGCGTGCGGGTTTTTCACCCGCATTATCGCTACTCATGTCAGCATTCGCACTTCTGATACCTCCAGCAGACCTTACGATCCACCTTCACAGGCGTACAGAACGCTCCCCTACCAGACACACACCCCGAAGGATGTGTGAATCCGCAGCTTCGGTACACAACTTGAGCCCCGTTATATCTTCCGCGCGGGCCGACTCGACTAGTGAGCTATTACGCTTTCTTTAAAGGGTGGCTGCTTCTAAGCCAACCTCCTAGCTGTCTGTGCCTTCCCACATCGTTTCCCACTGAGTTGTGATTTTGGGACCTTAGCTGGCGGTCTGGGTTGTTTCCCTTTCCACGACGGACGTTAGCACCCGCCGTGTGTCTCCCGCGATTGCACTCCTCGGTATTCGGAGTTTGCAACGGTTTGGTAAGCCGGGATGGCCCCCTAGCCGTAACAGTGCTCTACCCCCGAGGGTGAAACGCGAGGCTCTACCTAAATAGATTTCGGGGAGAACCAGCTATCTCCGGACTTGGTTAGCCTTTCACTCCTAGCCACAGCTCATCCACTAATTTTGCAACATTAGTTGGTTCGGTCCTCCAGTGGGTATTACCCCACCTTCAACCTGGCCATGGCTAGATCGTCCGGTTTCGGGTCTACTCCTAGCAACTAAACGCCCATTTAAGACTCGGTTTCCCTACGCCTCCCCTATACGGTTAAGCTTGCTACTAAAAGTAAGTCGCTGACCCATTATACAAAAGGTACGCAGTCACCCCCGAAGGGGCTCCCACTGCTTGTACGCATACGGTTTCAGGATCTATTTCACTCCCCTCACAGGGGTTCTTTTCGCCTTTCCCTCACGGTACTGGTTCACTATCGGTCAGTAGAGAGTATTTAGCCTTGGAGGATGGTCCCCCCATATTCAGTCAAGATACCACGTGTCCCGACCTACTCGAATAACACCTATTGCCTTTTTGTATACGGGGCTATCACCCGCTATGGCCGCACTTTCCAGAGCATTCTACTAAAACAATAGGCGCTTTAGGGCTAGTCCCCGTTCGCTCGCCGCTACTAGGGGAATCTCGGTTGATTTCTTTTCCTCTGGCTACTTAGATGTTTCAGTTCACCAGGTTCGCCTCTACACCCTATGAATTCAGGTGCAGATACTCTGCAAGCAGAGTGGGTTTCCCCATTCGGAAATCCCCGGATCAAAGTCTGTTCGCCGACTCCCCGAGGCTTATCGCAAGCCACTACGTCCTTCATCGCCTTCTACTGCCAAGGCATCCACCGTATGCGCTTAATAACTTGACCATATAACCCCAAACACTCTGACTCGTTCTTTTTCCCAATTGCTTCGTTGCTGCTCCTCACTCGAATGCTCATGTACTTGATGTACACTGTGCTTCTCGTTCGTCGCGCGCCTCGCCCTTGAAAAAAATTACTTCGCCAGTGCCTTCGCTAATAAATAACTAGCATGAAGTTATACGGCGCTGGTTTCAAAAGTACAACATACCCATCTGAACCTAAAAAAAAAACAGATTCAGACTTATTTGTAGATAAATTGGAGAATTTATCTACGCGCC
>BTRG01000018.1:17500-35646 GCA_036986275.1 Gammaproteobacteria bacterium
GAGCCAGTGGCAAATCAAAGTAAAACAGGGTCCCACCCGCCTCGGGTACCTGGTACCCAATGCGGCCACCATGACTTTCTACGATTGCCTTGGCGATACTGAGGCCGAGCCCGCTGCCACCGGTCTGACGTGAACTGGAGCTATCGGCCTGGGTAAATTTTTCGAACAACTGGGATTGAAAGGCCTCAGGAATCCCGGCCCCGTGATCCAGGACACTAAATCGCACCACCCGGTCCTTCAGTTCGGCGGTCACTTCTACTTGCCCGGATTTGGGTGAGAATTTAATGGCGTTGGATAATAAATTCGTCACCACCTGTGTCAGCCGAGTGCTATCCGCCAGTACCCATAAATTTTCCATTTCCCCGCGTAATACAATCGTCACACCATATTGCGATGCATAGGCCTGATTAACCTCAATCGCCAGCTCGATAAACGGTCCCACTGCCATACGCTGGAAGCGGAAATTCATACGACCCGTTTCCATACGCTCCATATCCAGGATGTCATTAATCAACACTAACAGGCGCTCGGTGTTCTTATGAGCAATGGCCACCAGCTTTTCCGCCTTGGCGGGAAGATCACCCCCTACACCGCCCATTATCAAACCCAGTGCCCCACGCACCGATGTGAGGGGAGTACGCAATTCATGACTCACGGTAGAGACAAATTCAGTCTTCAGGCGGGCCACACGTTTGCGTTCCGATATGTCTTTAATAAAAAAAATGACGCCCTTGGATTCCCCGGTAGCGTTGTACAGCATAGAGGTAAGAATATGGCCATCAAAGATTTCACCCGACTGGTGTCGCATCTCGCACTCAAGGTCATAACCGCCTTCTTTTCTTGTGGGATCGAATATTTCACTCTCAAGCCGGACATGATTATGATGATCGAAGAGAGTTGAAATATGCAGACCCAGGACCTGCTCAACCTTGTAGCCAAACAATCTTTCAGCGCCCTGATTCCAACCCAATATTTCTCCTGAAACTTCAACAGTAATGACCGCATCATGAATCTGCTCAATAATCTGGGCCTGTTCGTTCAAAGCAGATGTCCGCTCTTTGACCAGATCTTCCAGATGGTCACGGTATTCAGCCAATTCCAATTCAGCCTGTTTACGTTCGGAAATATCGGCAATAGAGCCCACGACACGATAGGCTTTTCCAGCCTCGTCCCACAAGGCACGGCCAGTGGAACGAAACCATTTATATTCTCCAGTAGCCGTTTTCATACGGTGTTCAAGACCGTAAGGCTCGTTCCGTTCCAGATGCGCCCGCATGGCCTGTTCTACCCTATCTGCATCTTCAGGATGAATATCATCATGAAACGCTTGTGTGCTCTTTATGGGTATATGTTCTTCATATCCAAGCATACTCATGAGACGTGGCGACGCATAAAACTCATCATCAATAATATTCCAATCCCAGATGGCGTCGTTGGTGCCAGCTAACGCCAACTGGTATCGCTCTTCACTGACCTGCAGGGAATCTTCGGCCTGCTTACGTTCAGTAATATCACTGCTAATAGACAGGAACCCCACCATTTTATTATTTTGTTTCATTGGAGCAATGCAATGACTCCACCAACGTGTCCGCTGCGATGACAATACCGGCGCTTCAAAAATCAAGCTCTTTTCGGTCTTGCGAACTCGGGTCATGGCCTCGGTAATACCGGCATGGTGCTCCTTTGGAAGATACTCAAGAACTGAATGGCCAAGCACATCTTCCAGTGTTAGGTCCGGAGCCAACTCACTGACAAACTCTATTTTGGCATCAAAATCAAACACCATAACCCGATCCGGCATGCTGTACACAAGGGAGCGCCATCTTTCCTCGGAAGCTTTTAAGGCTTCCTGCGTTTGCACCCGACTGCTGATATCGGTACTAACTAAAACAAAACCTGTCAGCTCATCCTGCTCCAGGATAGGACCAATCTCGATAGACCACCATCTGCTATCGCCCTCGTTCTCCGTGCCAATATCGAAATGCACTGTCTCCAAATTTTCTCTGATTTCGTTCAGAGCATTGCTAAAGCTTTCCTTATGATGTTCATGCACAATACTTAATATATGGCTGCCAATTTTTACCTCTGGCTCTGCCTCCCTACCTACAAAACGGACAAAGTTCACCACTCCGGTAAGATCCAGCAACACTACATTATTGGGGAGATTTTCTACCAGTGACCGCCAAACCGCTTCTGAACGGTGCAAGGCATCATTGACACGCAGTTTTTCCAGTCTTGACCTGGCTTCCCGCAATTCACGCTCGACGGCGGGTAACAATCGGGCGAGCTTGCCCTTGATTAGATAATCATGGGCCCCGGATCGCATTGCCTCTACAGCGACCTCTTCACCAATGGTGCCAGAGACGATAATGAACGGAATATCTATATTGTATGATTTAAATATCTTGAGCGCCGCAATACCATCGAACTGAGGCATGACATAATCAGAAATAATAATATCCCAGACCTGATCTTCCAGGGCTCCGCGCAATGCTGATTCGGTATCGACGCATATGTACTCCAGATCGTAATCACTCTTACGCAACTCACGCAGCAACAACTGCATGTCGTCTTCCGAGTCTTCTATGATTAATACACGTAGGGTCTCAGACATGGCATTGTCTTATATATGGTTAGTAAAGAGTTATTTAAACTTACCGGTACATAACAAATCAATAAAAACTGCTTCTGATCTTAGCCAAAATCCATTGGCTCCTTGAGACAAGCATAGCACTTCAATCATAACCGATTTCCTACAGATCATCGACTGAGGATGAGACTGTAAAGTAGAATGTTGCGCCCCTGTCGACCTCGGCCTCCGCCCAAACCCGCCCTCCGTGCCTGTGGATGATGCGTTGTACCGTAGCCAAACCCATACCCGTGCCAGAAAATTCTTCTGCCTTATGTAAGCGCTGAAATGCATCGAACACTTTACCGACGTATTGCATGTCAAAACCTGCACCATTGTCCCGAACAAAATAAGCGCCCCCGTTGCCCCCTTTATCCCAACCCAGCTCCACACGCGCCTGCGCCACCTTGGACGTGAATTTCCAGGCGTTTCCAAGCAGGTTATTGAGAACAATAACAAACAGGGCGGGATCTCCGTTAAGGACAGGCACTTCCGAACTGATAAATTCCACTTTTCTTTCCGGCTGCGCCTGTACCAGTAGACTGACTTCGTCTTTGGCCATCTCCACCAAATCGAGCTCCTGACGGTTAATCTCAGCACTCGCAACACGTGATAATATCAATAAATCATCGATGAGATTATCCATATGTTGACTGGCTGCGATTATCCTGGCCAGGTAATCCTTGCCGGCCTCATCCAGCATATCATTGTAATCCTCCAGCAGAGCTTTGCTAAAACCGTCCATGCTCCTCAGAGGGGCCCGTAAATCATGAGAGACGGAATAAGCAAAACCCTCTAACTCATGGTTCGTAACCTCAAGCTCCTGTGTGCGCTCCTTGACACGTTGCTCCAGCATACGATTCATACTCTTCAGCATTTGCTCATCTTCCAGCGAGCGTCTGTTTTTCTTTTCGAACTCCTGTAATTTATCTTCCAGTTTACGCACCAGGCGCTCGCTATACTGCTTGTAAGAATCCTCTTCCAGTTCAGCTTCTACCTCTAATGGTATGGGCGCATACGCTGAATCTCTCGTTTCGACAACCGCGGCCACTTCACGAAGAAAATCACTCCCCTTCATGGGCCTTGTCAAAAAATGATCAGCCCCCAGCTTGAGCGCAAAGTCCTGATCCTGAGGTTCTGTATAAGTAGCAGTATAGAAAATAAAAGGGATCTGCTTGAGATTGTCGTCAGATTTCCATCTTTGGCACAAGGTAAAGCCGTCCATTTCAGGCATCAGAATATCCGATACGATAATATCGGGTGGGGCCTCGGATGCGACCGCAAGGGCTTCCTGTCCATTACTGGCTTCGAACACTTCATAACCCTTGCTTGCCAATAAAACGCGCAGAAGATATAAATTCTGCGGAATATCATCAACGACTAAGATTCGCATCCACAATATCCTTATGTGAGCTATTTAATAACAGGTCGCTTGTTGATATAGCCATTACAACCCACCTGTTTTATCTGCTCTTCATCACCAGGTCACACTCTTCCCGTGATTGCAAATGTTCTGATCAAGACGTTTCGTTTTGATGATGCGGGAAGCCTCCAGTTCATGCATACCCAAAATCTGGATATCCTTCGAGAGGATGGCCGAAGGCCTTTGCTGAAACCTGCTCAGCATCACCGGCTTCAGACACGGTGCGAAGAAAGAATCTCAGCAAATAAAGATTCCGGGCATTATCATCAACAATTAGAATTACGCTCATAACTCCGCATCCGAATAGTATTTCTGACTTAGATGTTTTACAGCACCCCAACCTCAGCAGGCATTTCTTGCCCATCATATTCACATTTCACGAGTCTTTGCTCAACCTTATCTCATAGGTATTAATGCTCTGTATCCGCCGGCATGTTGGCGCTCACAGCGACAATCGGAATATCCCACTGAGTCATTAAATGTATAACAAACAATTTGGCACGTTTGCGCACCCTTACGGTCAGACAACACAAAACAGAGCCCGAGTATGCACCCTGCATCTGGCATCACCTTTTCCAGGACAAAGTTTAGGGAATTTGTGTCGTACCGAACAAGGCCTGTTCGGACAAAATATCTGCAAATATTCAGGAAATGGTGACGCGGGAGAATCTGCGCTTGCCGACCTGAAAAACGTGGGTATTGCCTGCCGCTATCTCGAGTCTGGTATCCGAGACGCGTTCACTGTCGATGCGTACGGCGCCTTGCCTGATCATACGCATGGCCTCGGAGGTACTGGCCACCAGGCCGGCATCTTTCAACAGACGGGCAATACCCAGCTTGCCGTCGGCTGCCGCTATCGTTTGTTCAGGCATATCCTCTGGCATGGTGCCTTTTTGAAAGCGGGCAATAAAGGTCTCACGTGCCGACGTAGCATCTTGCCGGCTATGGAAACGGGCAACGATTTCTTCGCCTAATTTGAATTTGATATCCCGGGGATTGGCCCCGGCCTCTACTTCTTTACGCAGGCCCTCTACCTCTTGCGCGGGTCGGAAACTCAAGAGCTCAAAATAACGCCACATCAGCTCGTCCGAGATGGACATAATCTTGCCAAACATCTCATTCGGGGCTTCATGGATACCTATATAATTGTTCAACGACTTGGACATTTTCTGCACGCCGTCCAGGCCTTGAAGAATCGGTACCGTGATAACCACTTGCGGCTTCTGGCCATAGTGTCTCTGCAACTCGCGTCCAACCAGGAGGTTAAATTTCTGGTCTGTACCGCCCAGTTCCACATCGGCCTTCATGGCCACCGAGTCATAGCCCTGTATCAGAGGGTACAGGAATTCATGAATAGCGATGGGTTGTCCACCTTTATATCGCTTATTAAAATCATCGCGCTCCAGCATACGCGCTACAGTATGCCTGGATGCCAACTGAATCAGATCCACGACGCTGAGCTCATTCATCCAGGCAGAATTGAACAATACCAGGGTCTTTTCCGGGTCCAGGATTTTGAAGATTTGTTCTTCATAAGTCTGGGCGTTTTCGATGACTTCGTCTCGTGTTAGCGGTGGCCGGGTCGCACTCTTGCCCGTGGGGTCGCCTATCATGCCGGTGAAGTCACCTATCAGGAACATCACCTCATGACCCAGATCCTGAAATTGACGCAACTTATTAATCAGCACGGTATGACCCAGATGCAGGTCTGGTGCCGTGGGGTCAAAACCAGCCTTAATGCGCATGGGTCTGCCTGACGCCAGGCGTTCCTTGAGCTCAGACTCCAGCAACACCTCGTCCGTCCCGCGCGTCAATTGTTGTAATTGCTCGTTGAAATCAACCATGTTTCATCCAATAAATACCCGGGGCCAGTTGGCTCTCAGCCACTGACGGCGGCGCCAGAGCGTACCATAGGCGCCGAATCGGTACACGATTCGGCCAAAACGACCACCAATTCCGGTTTTGCATGGAAATCCCGATTCCGGCACTTGATATTCTCATGTATATTTAATCTAATACATTAAGAAACATAGGATACAGCCTTGTTTTCAAAAAATAAATTATTAGAAGGATGGAGACAAATCTGGCCACGCTGGACACCTCCGAGGCGGGGCGCCGCCCGTGATGGCGCCCGACCCACCCATCAGCATCCAGGAAGCTGGTGGTTGGGATTAGCCATAGGTGTGACTACGGTCGCCATTGCCTCTATCGCCCAAAACCCCGGGCAGGATACCTTGGTGGATACACAGGCCATACTTTCGGCTCAGACAGGTAACATCATCACGGTCCCCGAATTGATATCCGGGCCCGTTGCCTCGATAGCACCCGCCTCACCTTTTCGTCCCAAGACCCGTACCGCAAACGAATCCGCAATCGAGCCCCTACAAACCCGCAAGCGCATCACTGTCAAACGCCGTGACACGCTACTGCATATCCTGCAACGCCAGGGCTTGCCACCGCGGGACATCAAGGCCATTTTACAATCCAGGGTCGGCGCCTTCCGTCACCTCGTTCCCGGCAAGAAACTGACACTCACCATGGCCGTGGATGGCAGCCTGCAAACCTTGAGCTATGAAAAGAGTGCCACCGAGTCCTTGCAACTGACACGATCGGGAGACCGGTTCAGCCTGGTCACCACCAAAACACCTCTTGAGACCCGGGTCAGACAAGTCGCCGGCAACATACAGAATTCCCTGTTTGTCGACGGCGGCAAGGCCGGGCTGGCCGACCCGGTCATCATGAATCTCGCCGAGATATTTGGCTGGGATATCGACTTCGCCCTGGACCTGCGTCGCGGTGACCGCTTCGCCGTGGTCTATGAAGAAAAGTTTGCCAGGGAGCGCAAGGTTGCCAATGGCCGCATCCTGGCTGCCGAGTTTGTGAATCAAGGCAAGGTCTTCCGGGTTATTGCCCATGAAGACGCCCGGGGCAATACTCGCTACTACACCCAGGATGGTCATAGCGTGCGCCGTACGTTCCTGCGCTCACCGGTAAAATTCAGCCGTATCAGTTCGCGCTTTACACGTAAGCGCTACCACCCGGTACTCAAGCGCTGGCGGGCCCATAAAGGGGTAGACTACTCGGCTGCCCGAGGCACACCGATTCGAGCCACTGCATCCGGTCGCCTGGATTTCCGAGGGCGCAAAGGCGGTTATGGCAAGACCGTGGCCATACGCCACGGAGGCGCATACAGTACTCTATATGCCCACTTGTCACGATTTAAACGCGGAATACGCCAAGGTAGTCGGGTCAGGCAAGGCCAGATAATAGGCTATGTGGGCAGCACGGGCCTGGCGACGGGTCCCCATTTGCATTATGAATTCCGCGTCAACGGTGTACATCGCAACCCACTGACATACAAATTCCCCAAGGCCCAGGCCATACAAACCGACTATCGTCCCGCATTTACTATACTGGCGCGGCACTGGGGCCAGGTGCTCGATCAACTCGGCAACAAAACGCGTGTGGCACATCGCCAACCATAATCCCGTGACCTGCTGCAGGCGATGCCGTTTTAGCATGCCAATACCATGACCTTCATAGGCCTCATGTCCGGAACTAGCGTGGATGGCATTGATGCCGTCGCCGTGAAGTTTGATGACACCCGCAACATTGAAGTACTGGCGCATCATCACCATGCCCTGCCGGAAATAATAAGAAACCGGATACTGGCCTTTCTGCATGGGCAGGATCAGGGCTTGCGGCATGCTTTGGAACTGGATGTACAGCTGGGTGGATGTTTTGCCGAGGCCGTAAACACCCTGATCGGGGATTCAAGGCTTGCTAAGGAGGAGATTCAGGCCATAGGCAGCCATGGCCAGACCCTGCTGCATCAACCACAGGGCCCGCACCCATTTAGCCTGCAAATCGGATCACCCGCTATCATCGCGGAACAAACAGGCATCACGACCGTCGCTGATTTTCGCGCCGGCGATATCGCCGCTGGGGGCCAGGGTGCGCCATTGGTGCCGGCGTTTCACAACTGGGCCTTGCGGGATAATCATAAGAATCGCGCCATTGTCAACATAGGCGGCATTGCCAATATCACGTTACTTCCTGCGGATCCGAGCCTGGATGTCATCGGCTTTGATACCGGACCCGGCAACACGCTGCTGGATGCGTGGAGCCAGAAGCATAAAGGCAAACCCTATGACGAAGGTGGACAATGGGCCTTGCAAGGACACATTAACGAGGTTCTGCTCAGGCAAATGTTAAGTAATGCCTACTTCGACCGCCCGGCGCCCAAGAGCACGGGGCAAGACACTTTTGGATTACCCTGGCTGGAACAGCAACTTCAAAGGCTTGACACTCCAGTATTACCTGAAGATATACAGGCCACGTTGACGGCACTGACTGCGCAGTCTATTGCACGAGAAATTACCGAGACTCCAGATATATCCGTGGATGAAGTCTATGTTTGCGGAGGGGGGGCGCACAATCCTGTTCTGCTGAATTTGCTGGTACAAGCGCTCCCGGGCATCGCCGTACATGACACGCAAACATTGGGGTTAGGGCCGGACTGGATGGAAGCCATCGCCTTTGCCTGGCTGGCGAGACAACGGCTCAAGGGTGAGGCAGGTAATCTACCCAGCGTGACAGGCGCCCGCCACTCTGTTGCATTAGGAGCAATCTATTCCACCTGAGGAGCAGACCCCCCCGAACCCGGGCGTTACCATCTTGTGACGGGGAACTTACAGTCCCGCGAGTCCTCTATAATATGGATTGACGCGCCTGAGTCGCCGTAAAAAAACGGACTGGGGCGGCAAAGGTAGTGTACATGGAACAAAAAAACCTGGAAGATTGCTTGACCTGAGACCTGCACACAGGTTCTATAATTTTAATCTATTATTAACTTTTTTTGACATGCATCAAATTGCGGGTTATTGGACGATGACTATAATCGTGGCGTTCGAGAGCGGATTCAGGGTATCAAAAACTTGTTTTATTCATTGAAAAGACACCACGCATGGAATGTTGGCAGCCAGGCCGCCGTGATTGTGGCGTGGTTGTTTATGGCCTTCCAGTCCTGCGCCATCGCTGCCGAACAGCACCCCGCGGATGCCGGCAACGGCCACAGCCCAACCGCGGCGAACCTTACGCTCGGGACACAGGCATCCGTCTCCCAAGAGGCTCCGTGTTGCCCGCCAGTGATTTGTCACACCTTGAACACCGAAAATCAGGCGGTCAGCCCGGGGATGCCGATTCAGCTGGATACCCCCGATATCCAGCCGCTCTTACACACGGTGGAGTACCCCTTCAAGCGAGCAATCCAATCCAACCGCTGGCGGTCGCAACAGGCCGATTTTCTCCCACCCCACCCCCTCGTGAGGTTCTGCGTCCTGCGGATTTGATAGCTCCTTTTTTTAGAGTAAGCACAGTTTACTTAAGAATAAGCACAGTTTATTTTCGATTCAGCTTAATCTATAAGGAGATACAACGTGTATCGTTATCGCCGAATTCGATTCGGATTACAATCCGTTTTTGCATGTTTGATTTTCGTCGGCCAGGCCGTCAGCCTGGCAAGTGAAGCCCTCGGCCCCCCGGCCAGCGACCCGCTGACCCTGGACACAGCCGTGCAGATCGCCATGGACAACAACCCTGGCCTGGCGGCCAAGCGGGCTCAGGCCCAGGCCATGGCTGCCATCCCGGACCAGGCCGGCGCCTTGCCGGACCCCATGTTGATGCTCAACGCCATGAACGTACCCATGGATACCTACGCCCTGGATCAGGAGCCCATGACCCAGATGCAAGTGGGACTGAGCCAGGCCTTCCCATTCCCGGGCAAACTCAGACTGCGCGAGGCAGCGGCGCAGGAGATGGCGCTAGCGGCAGGCGCCGACGTGGAAGAAGCGCAGCTACAATTGATTGCCGGCGTCAAGGCCACCTGGTGGCGTCTGCATTTCCTGGACCGGGCACTGGAGATCATCAGCCGCAACCAGCAATTACTGCGTCAGTTCGTCAAGATCGCCGAAACCAAGTACAAAGTCGGCAAAGGCTTGCAACAGGACGTGCTGCTGGCTCAGGTGGAACTCTCCAAACTGTTGGACCGGCAGGTGCAACTCCGGCAAAAGCGGCGCATCACCGAGGCCCAGCTCAACGCCTTGCTGAACCGGCCCACGGAGACCGCCGTGCGCCTGCCCCTGATCACTGACATCCAGCTGAAAGACGTTATGCTGATCACGCAGCTGACGGCACTGGCGGCCGAGCATCGGCCGCTGCTGGCCCGGCAACGCAATCAGGTCAAGAGCGCCCGCGCTCGGCTGGACCTGGCGAACAAGGGCTATTACCCGGATTTCAAACTCAGCGCCGCTTACGGCAAGCGGCAACTGAAGCGGCCGGACGGTAGTGAAGTGCCGGACTTCGCCACGGTTATGTTGAGCCTGAATCTGCCGCTTTACGCAGGGAGCAAACAGAGCCAGGCTATCAACCAGCGCAGCGCCGAACTCATCAAACAACAAGAGGGATTCCAGAGCGTCGCCGACCAGGTGGCGGCCACTATTTCACGTTACAGGGCCGATTACACCAGCGCCAGCGAACGGGTGGGATTGTTCAAGCTCGGTATCATCCCTCAGGCCCAGCAAACCGTGGCTTCCATGCTCGCCGGCTACCAGGTGAACAAAGTGGACTTCCTCAACCTGGTGCGGGCGCAGATCACGCTTTACAACCATGAAACCCAATACTGGATGGCCGTAAGCGACGCACAGAGGGCACTCGCCCAACTGACCGCGGCCATCGGCAAGGAGACGATCCATGAATAATCCCCTGAAAAATAATCCCTTAAAGAATATTTCCATGAACAATCTCGATACCAACAAACTCATCATTGCGGTGGCCGTAATCACGCTGGCCGCCGGTCTCGGCGCCGGCTACTGGCTGGGCGGCGGTTCCGCACCCGATGGCGGGGCAGAACCCGCTGGCGAAAGCCGCAAGATCCTGTTCTATCGCAGTCCCATGAACCCCTCTGTCACCTCACCGGTGCCGACCAAGGACTCCATGGGTATGGATTATGTTCCGGTCTATGCCGAAGAGGACAAACCCAAGGAACGCAAGATCCTGTTCTATCGCAGCCCCATGAACCCCTCGGTCACCTCACCGGTGCCGACCAAGGACTCCATGGGTATGGATTATGTCCCGGTCTATGCCGAAGGCGATGATGGTGGTGATGCGCCTGCCGGTACCGTGAAAATCGACCCGGTGACAGTGCAGAATATCGGCGTGCGCACGGCCAAGGCGGAGCAACGTACCCTGAGCCGGCACATTCGTGCCGTCGGCCGGGTGGCGTATAACGAGGAACGCCTGTCTCGCCTGCATACCAAGACCGAAGGCTGGGTCGAAAAATTGCATATCGACAAGACCGGTTCACAGGTCAAAAAGAACGATGTGCTGTTAAGTATTTATTCGCCTCAACTGGTTTCCAGTCAGGAAGAATATCTACTGGCGCTGAAGAATCAGCATGTGCTGGCGGACAGCCCCTTCGAGGATATTCGTCAGGGTGCTGTCGACTTGGTA
This sequence comes from Gammaproteobacteria bacterium, assembly GCA_036986275.1. Classification (GTDB taxonomy): domain Bacteria; phylum Pseudomonadota; class Gammaproteobacteria; order Acidiferrobacterales; family SZUA-150; genus BTRG01. The sequence goes on from BTRG01000018.1 coordinate 29,062, forward strand.
AGAACCTCACGCGAACGCCTGGAACTGCTGGATGTGCCCGAACACCAGATCAAGGAACTGGAGCAGACGCACAAAATCAAGAAATACATCCACATTCACTCGCCCTACAGCGGTATCGTCATGAAAGTCGGCGCCCGCGAAGGCCAGTATGTCTCACCCAAGACTCAGCTATATATGTTGGCCGACCTATCCACAGTATGGGTGTATGCCGATATCTACGAATATGAATTGCCCTGGGTGAAGGTCGGCGACCAGGTCGAAATGCAGCTTTCCGGTGTGCCCGGCAAAACCTTCAAGGGTCGCCTTGCGTATATCTATCCTTACGCGGAGGCCAAGACCCGCACAATCAAGGTGCGCCTGGTATTCCAAAATAAGGAGCTGTTACTGAAACCCGATATGTTTGCCGAGGTGACCATTCACGCCGGCCGGCAGATCGATGCCATCGTGGTCCCGGCAGAGGCCGTGGTGCGTACGGGTACTCGCGAGCAGGTGTTCATCGTGCGGGGACCTGGGAAGTTTGAACCGCGCGCGGTCACGCTGGGCGTCACTACCGAGGGCGTGACCCAGATACTGAAAGGCGTGAAAGCGGGCGAGGAGATTGTATCTTCGGCCTTGTTCCTCATTGACTCCGAATCCAAGCTACGCGAGGCCACAGCCAAGATGCTGGAGGCCGCGACTCCGGCCCCGGACGGGAAACCGGCCCCGGCTGATGCGGGCATGAACGGCATGGACAAGGTGAATGACCCCGAAGGGGGCAGAGAGGGTGCCCTGGGGCATATGTCCGGTAAGAATAAGAGTGGTGCGGACGCGGGCGGGGAGCATAAGCATGATTAGGAGCATCATTGAGGGCGCGTTGCGCAACAAATTCCTGGTCTTCATCGCCACCTTCCTGCTAATCGTGGTGGGTTTGTTCGCGCTGAAAAACACCCCACTGGACGCCATCCCTGATCTGTCGGATGTGCAGGTCATCGTCTTCACTGAGTATCCTGGCCAGGCGCCGCAGGTGGTGGAGGATCAGGTCACGTATCCGCTGACCACCGCCATGCTGGCGGTACCCTATGCCAAGGTCGTGCGCGGTTATTCCTTTTTCGGCCTGTCTTTCGTCTACATCATTTTCGAGGACGGTACCGACATGTACTGGGCGCGCTCGCGGGTGCTGGAGTACATCAACTATGTCAGCGGGCGCCTGCCCAAGGGTGTGACACCGTCACTGGGTCCGGACGCCACCGGTGTGGGCTGGATCTACGAATATGCACTGGTGGACAAGACCGGCAAACATGATCTGGCCGAACTGCGATCCCTGCAGGACTGGTATCTGCGTTATCCGCTGCAAACCGTCGATGGTGTTTCCGAGGTGGCCTCGGTGGGCGGTTATGTCAAGCAATACCAGGTGGAAGTGGACCCCAATGTGTTAGCCAGCTACAAGATCCCGTTGCAGAAAGTGCGTCGCGCCATTATGCGCTCCAATAACGACGTCGGTGGGCGGCTTGTTGAGATGACCGAGACCGAGTACATGGTGCGCGCCAAGGGCTATATACAGAGCATTGATGATCTCAACAACATCCCGGTGGCGGTAGACAGAGATGGCACGCCAATTCGATTGCGCGACGTGGCCAATGTGCAATTGGGGCCAGAATTGCGGCGCGGCCTGGTGGAACTGAACGGTGAGGGCGAGGTTGCCGGCGGCGTGGTGATCATGCGTTATGGCGAGAATGCCCTGGCCACCATCGAAGGTGTGCGCGCCAAGTTGGCCGAACTGCAAAAGGGGTTGCCGGACGGCGTGGAGATCGTGCCCACGTATGATCGTGGTGACCTGATCGAGCGCGCCGTGGACAACCTCGCGGAAAAACTGTTCGAGGAGTTTATCGTCGTCAGCCTGGTGTGCATTGTCTTTCTGTTACACGCCCGCTCGGCGCTGGTGGCCATTGTTACCCTGCCCATCGGTATCCTGATGGCCTTTATTCTCATGCAATGGCAGGGGCTGAACGCCAACATCATGTCCCTGGGGGGTATCGCCATTACCATCGGCGCCATGGTCGACGGCGCCATCGTGATGATCGAAAACGCCCACAAACACCTGGAAAACGCGGTGAACAGGAAAGGGGGGCCGCTCGACGGAGCGGAACGTTGGCGGGCCGTGGCCGATGCCTCGAAAGAAGTCGGCCCGGCGCTGTTTTTCTCGCTGCTGATTATTACCGTTTCTTACCTGGCCATCTTTACGCTACAGGCCCAGGAGGGCCGTCTGTTCAAACCGCTGGCCTTTACCAGTACCTATGCCATGGGCGCTTCGGCGATATTGGCGATCACCCTGGTGCCGTTACTGATGGGGTATTTTATCCGCGGCAAGATCATGCCCGAGGCCAAAAACCCGGTAAACCGGCTGCTGCATTTCCTGCACTCGCCGAGCCTCAGCCTGACCATGCGCTGGCGCAAGCTGACACTGGCGGCGGCGCTGGTATTGCTGGTAGTGACGGCCTGGCCGCTGTCCCAACTGGGCAGCGAGTTCATGCCACCGCTGGACGAGGGTGACATTCTCTATATGCCCACCACCTTCCCGGGTATCTCCATCACCAAGGCCAAGGAGTTGTTACAGCAGACCGACAAAATCCTCAAGACTTTCCCCGAGGTGAAGTCGGTGTTCGGCAAGGTGGGACGTGCCGAGTCCGCCACGGACTCGGCGCCGCTGGCAATGGTGGAGACCATCATTCGACTCAAACACCGGGATGAGTGGCCCGATCCGGCCAAGACCACCAAGGAGCTGATGGATGAAATGGATGCCGCCATCAAGTTCCCGGGCCTGGCCAATGCCTGGACCCTGCCCATCAAGACCCGCATCGACATGTTGTCCACGGGCATCAAGACCCCCATCGGCATCAAGGTCAGTGGATCTGATCTTGAGGTACTGGCCCGCTTGTCCGAAGAGATCGAACGGGCCATGAAGACCATACCCGATACCCTGTCCGCGTTTGGCGACCGTGCCGTGGGTGGTTACTTTCTGGACTTCGACATCAACCGTGAGGCGGCCGCACGCTACGGGTTGACTACAGGTGACGTGCAGGATGTGATCAAGACCGCAGTCGGCGGCATGAGTATTACGCAGACAGTAGAAGGCCTGGAGCGTTATCCGGTCAGCCTGCGTTATCCACGCGAACTGCGTGATAATCCGGAAAAACTCAAGCGGGTACTGATACCCACGCCCACTGGTGTGCAGATCCCGCTGTTACAGGTGGCCGATATTACGCTGCGTCGAGGTGCGCCGGTGATCAAGAGTGAAAACGCGCGCCCCAATGCCTGGATCTATGTCGATATCAAGACGTCGGACATCGGCGGCTATGTGGAGCTGGCGAAAAAGGTATTGGCGGATCAGGTGGACATCCCACCCGGCTACACCGTGATCTGGTCCGGTCAGTTCGAGTACATGGAGCGCGCGGCCAAACGACTGCAAGTGGTGATTCCATTGACGCTGCTGATCATCTTCCTGCTGCTGTTTTTCAACTTTGGCAATCTCTCTGCGCCGATAGTGGTAATGCTGTCCATCCCGTTCGCGTTGGTGGGCGGCATCTGGGTAGTGTACTGGTACGGTTTCAATATCTCGGTAGCCGTGGCCGTGGGCTTTATTGCCCTGGCGGGTGTGGCCGCGGAAATTGGCGTGCTGGTGCTGACCTTTATCAACCAGGCAGTCGCGGAATACCGTCATAACAAGGGTCTGGAGCAAGGTAAGCGCCATGCGGTTGCCGTACCACTAACCTCGCAGGAGATCACTGCCGCAGTGCATAAAGGCACCTCGGAGCGTGTCCGTCCCATCGCCATGACGGCGGTAGCGGTTATTTCTGGTTTGTTACCCATTATGTTTGGCGGCGGCACGGGATCTGCTGTTATGCAACGTATCGCTGCGCCCATGGTGGGCGGTATGGTAACCACCACGCTACTGTGTTTGCTGGTGCTGCCGGTGATTTATGGTTGGGTATTGCAGTGGCAGGAGAAGCGAGCACATCGGAATTGAAGACAGGCCAATGAACTAAGTGAGCCTAACTGATAAGGAGCTAACATGAAACGAATAATGTTTTATCCCATTACCACCGCACTGGTAAGCGCTTATATTTTTTATGCTACTGTGCATGTCTCGAGCAACTATAAAGGAGAGCGTCATGAATTTTAAAAAAGTGACTGCTATTTTTCGGAGTGACTCCTGTAAGAAGGTCGAACAGAGATTACAAGAAATCGGCGTGCATGGTTTCAGTATCACCAAGGTAAAGGGTTATGGTGAATATGCGGACCACTACAGCGACGATTGGCTGGTGACTCATGCACGTATTGAGATATTTACCGAAGAGTCTATGGTGGAGGAGATTACCGAGACCATTATGGAGGCTGCCCATGTTGGCCTGGAGGGCGACGGCATTATCGCTGTGCTACCGGTTGAAAAACTCTACCGGATCCGTACGCGCAGCGAGGTCAAACCCGGTGAAGTTTAGTACTCATTAGCAGATCGGACTGCTCCAGACCTTCCCGTTCAGGCTCAGTCTTCCAGCCGCCCGCCATCATGAGTGATGTTGGGCATCGCTGGACCTGAGGGCAAGCATAGGCTGGAAATGAGCATATGGCAGGGAAAGATTCAAACGAAAGCGACGACCTTCAACAAGGTTTCGCTGAAACCGGCGAGAAACATTTAGTGCAACTGTTCAATTACCGTGGACTTCAGGGAAAAGGGTTTTAAGTCTCCCCGTACTCCCATATGTCTGGCTGTGCGATGCATTTCATTTCCGCCATTTCCCGTAGTACTGTTTCTTCAGCCAGAAAGGCCTCTACCGCTTGCGGATCAAATTGTCTATTCGACTGGCTGATGATTTCTTCCTTAGCCTCATCAAAACTCTTACCTTCTCGATATGGACGATCACTCGTTATCGCATCAAGCGTGTCAATAACTGAAAACAGCCTTGCACCCCATGGTATACTCTCACCCACCAACCCTTCCGGATATCCTTCTCCGTCATAGCGTTCTTCATGATATAAAATAATTTGTGATGCCTCTTGTAAGAATGATACTTCAGCAACAATTTCGTAACCACGTTGCGGATGGCTGCGCATCACAAACCATTCTTTTTCAGTAAGCGGACCATTCTTGAGTAATATAGTGTCAGGAATAGCGATTTTACCTATATCATGCAGTAATGCCCCCCAGTAAATTTGTCGCAACTGTTCGTTGTCACTGGTGAAGCGGCGAGCCAATACATGCGTATGACAAGCCACCCTTTTTGAATGCAATCCCGTTTCATGCTCCCGTGCATCAAGTGCAGTGATCAGACTCTCAGCTAGCGCCAGATAAGTCACATCACGTTCTTGTTTATAGTTTTTATCGGCCAGTTTGCCGAGGAAGCATCCCTCACAACAGAATACTTTACCATTTCGTACAAGCATGTTCTCTGGTTGAACAGATTTACCACACCACTGACAATGCTGTGAACTAGATTTAGAATTATTGGTATTCAAATGTAATTACACCACTTTTCAATATGTCGTTAGATGTTAATATATAATATATTATTCTACGAATAACTTATATAGCAAATACATACCCATTACCTGCTTATATAACGAGTCACTGCTGTCCCACAAACCTGGCAGTAAAACAAGTATCAAGTTGATTTATTGCCAATTTATTATATTACCTTGGTACCGGACAGCAAGTTGATTTATCTCCAAATTCTTCCTCAGGTAACTCACCCTTGCGCCATGCCAACAATACACTTTGTAGCACTTCGGAGAAATCATTTGCATTTAAGAACCCGTAGAAACGCAACAACTTCTTACCATCCGGGCTCAAAAGAATATTTGTCGGTACCAATTTGGCGCCAAGCTTGCGAGCCAGCCCTGTTTCTTTATCGTAATCGATGGCGACAGGAATAGTCTCTCGTATCAATAAAGATCGTATGGTTTCCGTTTCCAATGTTTCAGTTTCAAACTTCTTGCACCATCGGCACCAATTTGCATAGATAAACACATACAGCGGTTTATCAGCTTTCCTGGCCTCGAAAAATGTAGCTGCATTGTACTCGCGCCATTCGATCTGAGAATGTTCCAGGTATCTCCATTCTGAAGTGTTTGCTACTTGTAATCCTATAAGAAACACTGACATAACGACCAGGATTACCCGACAGGAAACAATGCATATTTTCATCTTAAATTACCTTGTACGGCAGTGATTACGTTAAGACAGGAACCTGGAGCATCACTAGATATCACCCAAACATGGGTCTCTAATACACTAAGGAGGTATTTTTTTCAATTTGCCCATACAAAACCTGAGAGTAAAAATGGCAAGTTTTCAATATATTTATCTTATTCTTTTTCTTTTAAACTGTGAATACTCCACCGGCTAAAGCCGGCAGCTTCGAGTGATGGCTAAAAGCCAGGATTGATCGACCATTTGGCCGATAACCCCCCCCCTCTCTCACCGGCAGAAGGCGCCCCTCTCTGACACATAGACGTTGAACCGCCATGTACGCAAGGATATTCTCGTTGAAAAACCTATATTCTTGGCGCCTTGACGGTTCAATTCATGAATCAAAACTCCATTAGCCTTGT
>BTRG01000019.1:0-35054 GCA_036986275.1 Gammaproteobacteria bacterium
GGCAAGCTTACATAAGACAGAAGAAGAATTATTCTCAAGTTTAAATGACTATCTACAGAACGAAATACTGAAACACGAAAAAACCGAGGGTCAATAGGGTTTCGTCAATAGGGTCAGATTCGATAGGAAATCACATGTAACGTCGCTGGAACTCAGCATTGTAACAATCACCACCCATGGGCAATGGCCAGATGCGGTGGGTAACAATCGAACCTGACCCTATTGGTGTGACCCAAATTAAGATACAACAGACTTCACACAAACAGGAGTAATCACTACATGAAATATTTTATGTGCATGCCGCTAGCTATAGCCATCTTGACCACGAGTGCTTATGCATTTCAACCTAGTGCTAATGTCGAAATATTTGAGCAATTTGACGATATAAGAGTAGTCGCTTTTATCAGTGAGAATGAGATTAATAATAGCCCATTATGGGATCCAGATATGGGGACACCCCCATTGAATGTTAAAGAAGCTATTCAGGCTTTAAGAGAATTCAATAATAATTCTAAGAAAGATGAGGCTATTAAAGAAATTGAAATAAAAATCGTTCCAAGGCATCTCAATCACTGGCACTATCTAATTAAAACAGTTAATAACGTATCTAAAAATAATAAATTTAACGTTTATGTGGTACTGATGAATGGAAAAGTTATTCCGGCAACAATTGAGCCAGAAGCATATAAATAACAAGCTACAATCAATTCCTAGCGTACGTAGTAAGTAGTAAAGGGTCGCAACTATACAACCCATTGGTCAGGAGCAATTTCCGCTAATATTAGAAACGATTGCTCTCTGACACCTATTTAGCCTAACGATTATTAGTTCAAGTAGTTAACGTGACTCCGCACGACTATCGGAGAAAGTAAGATGAAAAATTACCGTAAAGCGAAGAAGTTGGTGGATGTCTCTGTTGGGGAATCAGTTCGGATTCTCCGGGAGTTGCAGGAGATGAATCAAAATGAGCTGTCTCAGCTATCAGGCATTCCCCAACCTACCATCTCTGCTATTGAAAATGATCGGGTCAATCTGGGCGTGGAACGGGCTAAGATACTTGCCAAGGCACTGAAATGCCATCCAGCGGTTCTCGTATTTCCGGGTTGGGATATTCATCAGGAATCCGCAGCATAACTAATCAGAGCATAAAGGAACCGGGAACAGGCTTATGATTGTCAAAGTCCTTTACAGGATCAGTCTTGTTATTCGATTCACTGGCAGCATAGGGTTACCAAAGGATCGGTATTACGGTTGGGTTTAAACAGGGAGATGGAACTATGGATACACCAAGCAAGTTGATCAGCGAACCCCTCCAAACTGAACGTCTGCGCGACGGCCGTCGCCTGCTCCTGCGTGATCTGGTTGTCGAGGTAGAAGAAACACCGATTACAGTGCCTTTGAATACAAAAACGGACTATAGTACGATCCCCTGGTTTGGCCGTATACTGGTTCGATGGTCCAAGGTGGATATCGCCGGTGTGGTTCATGACTGGCTCTACCAGACACATACCGGAACGCGCGCCCATGCCGACCGCGTTTGGCGCATTGTTGCCCTCTCCGGCGAGCATCATGCAAACCACTTTCAGGCCTGGTTAGGCTGGTTCTTTCTTCGAGTGTTTGGATGCTGGGCGTGGGAAAGATATCGGAAAAACAAGCAGCAATAAAAATCCTCAGGTTGTAGAATACTTTACAAGACTTATGACGGGTTTCGTTATCTACTCGATCACAGGGAGATGACATCATGGGCTTTACAGTCATGACATGGAATGTGTGTCATTTTTAAGGCGCTACGTAACAGCGTATCAATCAAGTCGTTAGCCGTATCCGTGCCTCAGATCCAGATGTCTTTGGTAATATCGAGTTTAAAAAGCAGGCCTTCACTCATGTTGGATGGTTATTAGCGCATTAGGGTTAGTCGCAAGAATTACAGGTAGTACATGAAATTAGAATCAATATTCCCATTCCTTGGCTGGTTCAAACTGGTTACCAAGGAAAACCTCAAAGCAGATTTTCTGGCAGGATTAACAGGCGCGGTAATCGTACTACCACAGGGCGTTGCTTTTGCAACAATCGCTGGTCTTCCTCCAGAGTATGGCCTTTACACGGCGATGGTGACTCCCATTATTGCCGCATTATTTGGCTCTTCATTGCATTTGGTTTCTGGGCCAACCACCGCTATTTCAATCGTGGTATTTTCCGCGATAAGTCATTATGCCGATCCAGGTACACCGGAATTTTTGTCCCTGGCATTGACGCTCACTTTTCTAGCCGGGGTCTATCAGCTTGCCTTTGGTCTTGCTCGTCTGGGTGCGCTCGTCAACTTTGTTTCGCATACTGTTATCATCGGCTTTACCGCGGGCGCCGCTATTCTTATCGCCACCAGTCAACTCAAGCACATTACCGGTATTTTAGTACCTAAGGGAGAGTCATTTATTCATACATGGGTTGATTTATATTCAAGAATAAATGATGTAAATGGCTATCTTATTGCTATAGCTTTAATCACGCTGATTACCGCAATTTTATCAAGAAAGTTTATCCCCAAAGCCCCAAATCTGTTGGTGGGCATGATAGTGGGCAGCATCATCGCCATGTACTTAAATAATTTTACAACGGGCATAAAACTTGTTGGTGAAATACCTGCCCACTTACCGCCGCTATCAATGCCGGATTTTTCTGTTACCACGATCAAAGTATTGGCGCCTGAAGCTTTTGCTGTAGCCTTGTTGGGTTTGATAGAGGCTGTATCAATTAGTCGTGCAGTGGCGACAAAATCCAACCAGAGGATAAATTCAAATCAGGAATTCATCGGACAAGGTATGTCCAATATTGTTGGTAGCTTTATGTCCAGCTATGCGGGTTCTGGTTCTTTCACTCGCACTGGGATTAACTATGAAGCAGGCGCCAAAACACCGCTCTCTGCTATTTTTGCCGCAATTATTTTGATGGTTATCGTATTACTCATTGCACCATTAACCGCTTATCTCCCTATTGCTTCTATGGGCGGAATCATTCTATTAGTCGCCTATAATTTGATTGATTCTCATCATATTGCTCAAGTTTTAAAATTCAGTAATTCTGAATCTGCAATTTTGCTTACCACATTTTTTGCCACCCTGTTTCTTGAGTTGGAATTTGCTATTTATTTAGGTGTATTGCTTTCACTTGTTTTGTTTTTAGCGAAAACATCAACACCAAGAATTCCCACGCTCTCACTCGATGTGTCAAATGATGGAAAATCAAGAAAGTTAATTAATATTAATAAAAAACCACTGAAGCAATGCCCGCAACTGAAAATTATCAGAGTAGATATGTCTATCTATTTTGGCTCAATTAATCATGTTCAAAATAGGATTGCGAAAATATCAGATATTGAAAGAATACATCATATATTAATTGTTTCTAGTGGCATTAATTTTATAGATCTTGCAGGCGCAGAGGCATTGGTATCAGAAAACAATCGTTTAAAGAAGTTAAATGGCGGGTTGTATTTTGTAGGACTAAAAGCATCCGTGTATGAATTTGCTGCAAAATCATGCTTTATAAAACAAATAGGCAGCGATCACTTCTTTGATACAAAAAGACAGGCAATTGCATCTATTTATGAGCGTTTAGATAGAAATATATGCTTAACATGTAATTCGCAAATTTTTCGGGAATGCCAATAAAAAACATGCTCTCGATAAAATAAAGCTGCGTCGCTTCGCTATGCAGCTTTGGACTGCCGATGATTTGAGGGGATGGAGTGAGCTCCCCATTTCTAACGCCAAATCCTTATCGTATTGTCCCGTCCCGCCGTGGCCAGTGTGGCGTTGTCCGGCGAGAAGGCCACGGACTCCACAAAGCCCTCATGGCCTTTGAGTTCGCGAATTTCGTTGGTCATCAGACCCCAGACCAGCACCGTATGTTCATTACCGCCAGCGGCATACCAGCGCCCGTCACGCCGAAAACTCATGCTGTTGATCCAGTCCTGGGCGCCGTTGAGAAAATTCTTGAACTTGCGGCCTTTCATGCGCCATACCTTTAATAAGCCCCCCGGGCCCGAGGTGGTAAACCACTCGCCATCATAGGAGACCGCCACGGCCGTGACCTTACGGCGATTGGTACGAAAGGCCTCCGTAACCTGACCGTTACTGACATCCCAGAAGCGGGTCTCGGTATCAGGGCCGCCTACGATGAGATACCTGCTGTCCGCGGTATAGGCCATGGCATGGGGTTCCTCTTCGTAACCCAACAGTGTTGCGCGCTTGCGGCGGGTGGGGATATCCCAGAGGATGATGGTTTCGTCCTGACTGGCCGAGGCCAATGTCTTGCCGTCGGGTGAAAACTTCAGGCTGTGTATGCGGTAGTCATGGCCCTTGAGTCGTGCGACCGGTGTATTGCGCCCCTTGCGCCACAACAGCACTATGGTGTCATCACCCCCTGAGGCGAAGTATTTCCCATCGAGTGTGGCGGCCAAAGCACGCACGGCGCCTTTATGTCCATGCAGGGTTTGTTTCAGACGACCGCGCCGGGTATCCCAGAGCTTAATGCTGCCATCGCCCCCGGCCGAAGCCAATGTGGTGGCGGAAATAAAGTCTATGGCAAAGACCCAATTGCTATGGCCTCTGAGTGTATAGATCAGTTTGGAAGGGCCCGGCTCTGTGACTTCGATTTTATCCTGTTTGGCTTGGTTGCTCTGGCTCGGGGGCAGTTCTCTCTCGCGGCGTTGAAAGGCGGGGCCTGAATCGACAACCTTTTCCTGCTGCAGGAGGGATTTAATCGACAGATCGCCCTTATATTCCAGCACACCTTTGCCAACAACGACGGCGAGTATTAATACCACCCCTATGATGCCGAGCCTGGCCAGGCGCAAGTAATCGACCGTGTTTTGTTGCGGTCCCAGGTACTTGGGCTTGGGCGGTGGATTGTCTGGATCAATTTGTTGGGTCAGCGCCTTCTTGCGATCTGAGCGGCGCTTTCCCATCAATCCCTTTTGTAGATCATTTGCTGTTTGGGGTCGATGCGATGCATGGACCTGCATGGCCCAGTCAATGCTTTCGCAAACATAGTCCGAAAAGCCCGGCGGTTTCATTTGTGACAGGGGCTGTACCGGGTCAGGCAGATACTTTAATGATGCCTGGTAACGGTCCATGGACTTGGAAGGGCGCTTTCCGGTGACACACTCATACATGCTGGCGCCCAGGGAATAGACATCGGTCCAGGGTCCCTGGTCGCCCTGGTCCGGATAGTGTTCGATGGCGGCATAGGCCGGAGTGAGGACTGTGGGTCCTGCCAAATCCTCTTCATTATTGGTGCGGCGCGCCGAACCAAAATCAATAAGCATGGGGCGACCGTCTTTGGTCAGGTAAATATTGTCGGGTTTGATGTCCAGGTGCAGCAGGCCGGCTTCATGTACGGCGTGCAGGCCATTGAGGATGGGCAGAAACACGGCCAACAGGCGGCGCTCATCGAGTCGGCCCTTGCGTTTTTTCAGGAAGGTTTCGAGGCTGCGTCCTTCCTCGTATTCCATGACCATGTAGGCCGTACCGTTGCCCTCGATGTAACGCAGAACACGAACAATGTTGGGGTGTTTGAAGCGCGCCAGTGAGCGGGCCTCTTTCAGGAACTGCTGCAATCCCCAGTGATAGCGTTTGACGATACGGCCATCGGAGCGGGGGACCAGGCCATATTGAGCATTGCGCTCGGCCAGTGATTGCGGGAAGTATTCCTTGATCGCCACGCGTGACCCCAGTTGGGCATCATTGGCCATATAGGTGATGCCGAAGCCGCCGGCACCCAGTACAGATACGATTTCGTATTCGCTTAACTTATAATGAATCGGTAAGGCATTTTCGCTCGCAACTGCTGACATAACCGTACTAATCCCTGAGTTTTTTGTTTTGTGATAATGCCGGTGCCCATATTACCCAACCTTGAAGGGTATTTCATGCCATGATTACATTAACGTTTGGGTGTTACACTCGCCACTCCATTAATCAGGAAAAAGTTGCAACGTGCAGCGATTATTGAGCAGCCTGCTGGATGTGCGCCGCGCCGGGCCGGCGCTGGCCTATGCCATCAAGGGATTGCAGGCGACGTACCGGCACGAGTCGGCCTTTCGCCAGGAGCTGATTGCCTCGGTGCTGATTATTCCGCTGGGGATCTGGCTGGGGCAGAGCGGGTACGAGCGCGCGTTGTTGGTGGGCAGTTGGTTGCTCGTGCCCCTGGTCGAGGTGCTCAATAGCGCCATAGAGTCCGTTATCGACCTGGCCAGTCCCGATCGCCATGAATTGGCCGGGCGTGGCAAGGATCAGGCCGCCGCCGCCGTGCTGCTGTCCCTGGTGCTGGTGACCACGGTTTGGGCACTGGTACTGTGGCCGCGCTGGTTCTAAGAAGTGGGGAGGTGGGCGTAGCGCTGCCGATCAAGTAGAATCCCGCTCCCTAGAACGCATGACGGTCCCCGAGTATGGAAGTAATACACCGGCTGTTTAATAACGCCATTCTCAGAATGATATTCCTCAAGCTGCGCTATGTGCTGGTAGTGGCGTTGATGGTGCTGATTTCCTATTACATGTTTCCCGAGAGACTGGCGCCGGGGTTTATCGTGTCCATGTTCGGCCAGTTTATCCAGGTCTGGTCCTTTGCTGCACTGATCAAGAACGAAGAACTGACGGCACGTGGCCCCTATGTCATGGTGCGTAACCCCATGTACCTCGGGCGTTACTTTCTTATCCTCGGTTTCCTGGTGTTGTTTGACAATGTGTACGTGTTGTTGGCTTATACAGTGATCTATTATTTTTACATGGTGAACCGCGTGCAGCGTGAAGAGAAACGATTGACCGGACTGCTGGGGGAGGCCTATCTCAATTATCAAAAAATCACGCCACGTTTCCTGCCAAGATTCGATCGCCTGTTCAGAAAGGCCGTCTGGTTTTTTAGCTGGTCCGTGCTGGTGCGTAACAACGGCCAGTGGAATCTATTATCGACAGTGGGTTTGTGGGCCATCATCGTGCTGGCCGGCATGGCGCAAGGCATTATCCAGTTAAACTAGCGCAGCGCTTAACGCCTCACGATCCGTGATGGCCTGATCACACTGGATATCCACCCCCATACCAGCCTTCCCCCAGCAAGGGGGAAGGAGTATTGATTTGTTGGATTGATGTAGACCGGATGCACTACCCCCTGAGAGGGGGGAGGAGAAAAGTAACTATACATATTCCCTCCCCTTGTAAGGGGGAGGGCTAGGGTGGGGGTCAACACTCAAGGATGGCAGGTTCTATGATCCGGAGCACCACCCCCATCCCAGCCTTCCCCCTGAGAGGGGGAAGGAGCAAAGCAAAGTAGGGACCATGCGTGAGAACACAATCCATCCCGGATTCCACTGCGTTTCATCCAGGCTACAGAATATGCATATCCAGGCCCATTGTAGGTCGGTTGATGAACTATCAGAGCTCCCCTAACGCAGCGTTTAACGCCTCGCGATCCATGATGGCCTGATCACACTGCATACCCGAACAGATATAGGCCGTGACCTCGGCCCGGTTTGTCTTGGCGGCCAGGGCTGGTGGCAGTGCATTAGTGTTGCCGGCAATCGTAAACACCATACGACCGGGCGCGTAATGATTCGTGCAGACTTCACGCCATGCGCTCAAGGCATCACTGCGGCCACGCAGGATGACGATTTGGGGAGGGCTGTGATACTCCTGTAGCGCCATCACGTAGCTGCCATAGGCCGACAGATTATGCGTTGCTGGAGTCGCTAACATTGTGAGCGTACGCTCAGCGGCATCCAGATAACGCGTCTCACCCAGCAGCCATCCCAGACGTTGCAGGCCCAATGCGGCGATGCTGTTGCCAGAGGGCATGGCGTCATCAGCATCCGGCTTGGGCCGGTGCATCAGGGCCTCGTGATCGTCAGAAGTAAAAAAGAATCCCCCGGCCTTCTTGTCTTCAAAGTGGTCGAGCAAGACCTCCGCCAGCTCGATGGCGAATCTCAGGTCTTCACTGGACCAGCGGCATTGCAACAGTTCCAGTAAGGCGTCGAGCAGATAGGCATAATCATCCAGGTAGGCATTGAGCTTGGCCTGACTATTCTTTGCGGTCACCAACAGGCGTCCATCTTTCCACAGGGTGGTCTGTATGTGTTGCAGTGCACGATCGGCCGATTCAATATAAGCCGCTTGATCCAGAATACGTCCGCCACGGGCCATGCCCAGAATCATCAGCGCATTCCAGGAAGTCAATATCTTGTCATCACGACCGGGGTGTATACGTGATTGACGATGGTGAAAGAGTTTTGCCTGCGCCCGCTGAAGCTCGGGATGATCAAATGTGATCTTGATGCTATCCAGGTCCTCGGCCATGATATGTAAATGCCGCCGGCCTTCAAAGTTGGCGGGCCGTTGCAAGGCATAGCGTGTTTGCATGGCCTGCCATTCATTGTCCGTCAGCAGTGCCTGCATCTCGTCATTGGACCAGGTATAAAACCTGCCTTCCTTGCCTTCGCTGTCGGCATCCAGACTGGAGTAGTAGCCGCCTTGTCCATGCTGCATTTCGCGCATGACCCAGTCGGCAATGCCTTGCGCGGTATAACGATAGAGTTTGTTTCCCGTGGCATGGAAGGCATCGGCATAAAGTGCGAGCAACTGGCCATTGTCATAAAGCATTTTTTCAAAATGCGGGATCATCCAGTAATCATCCACCGAGTAACGGTAAAACCCCCCGCCGAGCTGATCGACAATGCCGGCCTGCGCCATCACGGAGAGGCTGTGATTGACAATGTTTAGGGCATCGTCATCAGGCTGTTCCTTGTTATAGGCCCAGTGACGTAACAGGTATTCAAGATTGGGCGTATGAAAAAATTTGGGGGCCTTGCCAAAGCCGCCGTAGTCGGCATCAACGTTGTTGCCTATGTCCTGTCGGGCCCTTGCAAGTATGGTTTGCGTGTCGGCCTGCGCCATCGTTACAGGGTTTTGTCGCATATGGACAAAGGCCTGACGTATGGCATCCGATTGTTTGTTCAGCTCCGCCTTCTGGTCGCGATAAAATTCAGCGACGCGTCGGCAGACTTCCGTGAAGGGCGGCATGCCATGGCGTGGTTCCTTGGGAAAATATGTGCCGCCAAAGATCGGCACGTGATCCTCGGGCGAGAGAAACATATTCAAGGGCCAGCCCCCCGGGCGCTGGGTTAGCATCTGGTGGGCGGTCTGGTAAATCTTGTCCAGGTCCGGGCGTTCCTCGCGGTCTACCTTAATATTGATAAACAATGCATTCATGACCTCGGCCGTGGCGTCGCTCTCAAAAGATTCATGTTCCATCACATGGCACCAGTGACAGGCCGAATAGCCTATGGATAACAGTATGGGTTTGTTTTCTTTACGCGCCCGGGTCAGGGCCTCATTGCCCCAGGGGTACCACTGCACGGGATTGTGGGCGTGCTGCAATAAATAGGGGCTGGACTCATGGATGAGTCTATTACTTGCGCGATGGTTGGTAGTGCTCATGTAAAACCTACTGGATTAGTCAAGAATAACCATGCTATGCGATTTCGGTTGAATTGTTAAGCCCGGGCGATGAGTGGCTATTCCGTTCGCCATGGCATGGTTATGATGAATACATAGAATCGAAACTCCAGGGTGGCAGGGACGGCATGTTTTGGAACAAGAAACGGCGTCGAGGTAAGCATCGGCACTCCCGCAGAAAGTCTGGCGGGAAAGAGAATCGGGCGGCACCTCCCGAGGATGCCCGTGTAGCGGCACTGGAAAAGTTTGTTGTCGAAGAGATAGAACTGGGCGGAGTTCCTGATGTTCCCGAGGGTTCAGGGCCCAGGTCAGTCGTCGTCCAGTCTGAATGGCGCGAGAACATCAAAATTCAGGCCGGTTGGTTGGGGCTGTGGGGCTTGCTGGTATTGGCGGGATTCTTTACGCGCACACTGTGGCCCGGGGAAGAAGGGCGGGTTACGGCCATTGCCTGGGAGATGTGGCAGCGTGGTGAGTTTCTGTTACCCCATTTGAATGGTAGGGCCTTGTTGCAGACGCCGCCGTTATTCTACTGGATGGTGCATTTAGGTTGGCGCTTGTTTGATGTGAATGCCTGGTGGCCACGCCTGTTACCGGCTCTGTTTGCCCTGTTCAATCTTTCCATTGTCAGCCTGATGGCGCGTCTGTTGTGGCCACAGGCCCGTGATATCAGCAACCATGTGCCGTGGGTATTACTCGGCAGTCTGTTCTGGGCGGTATACCTGCTGGGCGCGTTGCCGGATATGCTCACTGTATTCTTTGTATTGCTGTCCTTGTTAGTACTGTTATGGATGCGTCAGACCTTATCCTGGTTTTCGGGTATGTTGTTGGGCGTGAGTATGGCGCTGGCCTTGTTGTCCGGGGGATTATTTATATTGGCATTTGTTTTACCCCCTGCCTTGTTGGCGCCGTTCTGGATAGGCAGTGGCCGCAACATCCCGGCAGGCAAATGGTATTTCGGCCTCTTCAAGGCAATAGTCGTAGCATTATTACTGTCAGGCGGCTGGTTGCTGCTGGTTGCCCGGGAATATGGAACGGCACATGCCCTGGCAGTGGCCACCAGTCTGTACAGGCCCGCGATCAGCACCTTGTTTTCCGCTGGCATGAACTGGTGGTGGTATCTGGCGTTGTTGCCGCTAGTGTTACTGCCCTGGTCGGTCTGGCCTTTGGGCTGGAATCGTTTATGGCTGTGGCGTCAGGAACCAGCAAATAGCGGCATGCGATTTTGCATCAGTTGGTTCATACCGGCGCTGATATTGTTGTCTGTGTTTGGTTCCAGACAACCGCAGCTGTTATTGCCTCTGATCCCCGCGCTGGCCTTGATGTTAACGTATTTATTTCTTGATAATGACCTGTCACGTCATGCCCATGACCATCCACTCGCCGGTATGAGCATACCGCTAATAGTAATCGGTGGCTTATTGGCCGCCTTGCCTAAATTGCCACGCATTGCATTCTTGCCGGATTTTCTCTGGACATTATCACCTTTTATTGGTGTGACCATCGCCCTGCTGGGTATTGCCCTGGCCTGGATACCTTTGGCCAGTATTACGCAACGTGTGATGAATATCTCCATCGTGACGATCATGCTTGTTGTCTTTGCGATCATGCTCGCCGGCTGGCAATTGCAGCCACGTCTGGATGTGCAACCCATCGCCAGGGCGCTGGCCCATGCCGAAGCGCAAGGCCGGGCCATTGCCTATGTTGGCGATTATCGGGGCGACTATCATTTCGCGGGCCGGCTCAAACAACCCTTTGTGATATTACAGCGAGATGAGGTTGCGCAATGGGTGCAGCGGTACCCCAATGGTGTATTGGTGACCATGGCATCGCAATGGCAGCCGCGGCACTCAGCGCAGAGCAAGCCCTTACATAGTTTTGTATTGAATGAAGACAGCGTCATCTTATGGTATGCCGCGACGCTGGCAGAACACCCTTAAGCCAAAGTACGGGATTTTGTAACAGCAAAGAGAGTGGTATTGCCTGCTGCCCTGCGTCATAATCCGCACCCATGTTGATAGCACCTGATATAAATCCCATCGCCATACAGATAGGTCCCCTGTCTATACATTGGTATGGCCTTATGTATTTGTTTGGTTTTGCCGGTGGTTGGTTGGGCTTATACTATCGCAGCAAAAAAGAAGACTCAGGCTGGACCCAGGAAGAAGTCTCCGACGTGGTTTTCTATCTCGCCCTGGGCGTCATTCTGGGTGCGCGCCTGGGCTATAGTTTGTTCTACAACCCCGTGTATTACGCCAAACATCCGCTGGAAATCCTTTATATCTGGCAGGGCGGTATGTCCTATCACGGCGGTATGTTGGGTACGCTGGTGGCTATCTACTTTTTCGCCAGAGCCAGGGGCAAAGGCCTTTTACAAGCTATCGATTTCCTGGTGCCGGTGGCGCCTATTGGTCTGTTCTTTGGCCGCATAGGTAATTTCATTAATCAGGAATTATGGGGCAAGGTCTCTGATGTGCCCTGGGCCATGGTGTTTAAAGGCGCTGGTCCCTTGCCGCGTCATCCCTCTCAACTCTATGAAAGCTTTCTCGAAGGCGCGGTCCTGTTTGCTATCGTCTGGTGGTTTTCATCGCGTAAGCGGCCTGCCGGTTCAGTATTCGGTTTGTACTTGATGGGCTATGGCCTGTTTCGTTCTTTGGTGGAATTCGTTCGTGTGCCGGATGCCCATATCGGTTATCTCGCCTTTGATTGGGTGACCATGGGCCATGTGCTGAGCTTCCCCATGTTTATAATCGGCGCATTATTGTTCTATTGGAGTTACTGGAAAGAGGCTACAAGCAACTCAGTTTGACAGGCAGGTACCGACAGGGCGTGTTAACGGCCGGAGGAACGGCCGTGTTTTGTATCCTCCAAGGTAGGACTTCCCTCTTGTTGTTTTATAATACCCGCACATAAGATTCTGACCCGCTTGGGCCAGAGAGAAACATGAGGGAGGAAGCAATGTATAAATGGTTGATCGCCCTGTTGGGTGTTACCTTGAGCATGCCTGTTGCCATGGCGGAGAATATTTACGTACCGCCCGCATTCAGTGTCGACCGTATGTATTTTGGCGGCGGCTTTAGCTACAACACCTTGTCCAGGTCCGGGCTGGATTATGACAGCACCACGGGCTATCAACTCATGATGGGTTATGACCTGGGTATGCGCATTGATAAATTACGCGTACTGGTAGAGGCCGGGTATGACAATGCCGGTGACTATGAAGACAAGGTTGCAGGCATAGATGAAAGTGTACGTGGCCCCTGGGTTAGTGGTGGCATAGCCTATGAGGCGGTTCCCAAGCTGGACCTCTATGCCCATGTCGGTGTCGATAGTGGCGATGAAAACGGTGCGCGCTTTGGCGGCGGTGTCGGCTACTGGGTCACGAGGTACTTCGGTGTACGTGGTGGGCTGGTAGTGCACGGCGATATCGATGCATTGCAAGTGAATTTTCTATACCAACCCTAAGAGTCCGTCGCCGATGCCAGAAAGGCGCTGAGGGTGAGGCAAGCCGGCAAATAACTTTAACAGGCCTACCGTATCCAGAGGGTCTTGGTGTTAGTGAATTCCTTGATACCGTGTGCGGCCAGTTCGCGGCCATAGCCCGAGGCCTTGATGCCGCCAAAGGGCAGGCGGGGATCGCTTTTGACCATGCCATTAACAAAGGTGGCGCCTGATTGCACCTGGCGTGCGAAGGCCTCGCCGCGGGCGCTGTCTTCAGTCCAGACCGAACCGCCGAGGCCATAGCGGTTGTCGTTGGCGATGCGTAGGGCATCGGCTTCATCCCTGGCGCGTATAACAATGGCTACCGGTCCAAAGAGTTCCTGTTCATAGGCAAGCATACCCGGTTGCACCTGATCCAGTATCGAAGGGGCATAGTATGAGCCGGGGCCCTCCGGGATTTCGCAGCCGAGGGCCGCGACCGCCCCTTGGGCGATAGTGTCCGTTACTTGTTCATGTAATTCATCGCGCAGGTCAGCACGCGCCATTGGGCCAATCCGGGTCGCTTCATCGGTGGGGTCACCTCGCTTCAGGGCGATGACCTTGGCCTTAAACAAGGCAAGAAAATCGTCGGCAATTTCAGGGGCGAGAATAAAGCGCTTGGCGGCAATACAACTCTGGCCGGCATTCAGAAAACGCGATTGCACGCCGGCAGTGGCGGCCAGCTCCAGATCGGCATCCTTTAAGACGACAAAGGCATCGGACCCGCCCAATTCCAGTACGGTTTTCTTCAGGTTGGCGCCTGCCGTGGCCGCGACCTGGCGACCCGCGGGCTCACTGCCCGTCAGGGTCACGGCATGCACGCGGGCATCTTCGATCACGGCCCGGGTTTGGGCCGCGGAGATCATTAGCGTGCGAAAGACATTGTCGGGAAAGCCGGCCTTGTTAAAGACTTCCTCTATAGCCAGTGCGCATTGCGGGACATTGGAGGCATGTTTCAGCACGCCGGTGTTGCCGGCCATCAGGCCCGGGGCGGCAAAACGAAACACCTGCCAGAAGGGGAAGTTCCAGGGCATGACAGCCAGCACCGTGCCCAGCGGCAAGTGGGCCACATAACTCTTTCCGGCATCGGATGCAAGAGGTTCGTCTTTTAAGAAATCTTCACCGTGGTCGGCATAGTAATCGCAAACGGAGGCGCACTTTTCAATCTCGGTGCGGGCCTCGGTGATAGGTTTACCCATCTCCAGGGTAATGATTCCGGAGTAATGGTCGATATGGTCCCTGAGGACGGTTGCGGCCGCCCGTAAATACCTGGCGCGCTCGGCATAAGAGGTTTGTTGCCAGCCTGGCGTGGCGTCAGCAACGGCCTGTAAGGTACTGTGAATCCTGTTTTCGTCCCAGGCATCGAAGGATTTGACTTCCTCACCGGTGGCGGGGTTAATTGATTGCATTGCCATTTATGGCTCCTTTTGGTAGAGGTCCTGTGCTTGTCTGTATAGTCACCTATACTTGTTCATGATGTCTAGACAGTTACGGAACAAACTGGTTCTTATTTCTTTGATAGGGATGTTTTCATCCATGTCAGCTCATGCGTTATTTCCTGAAGATCAAAATGAAATGCGCCGTGAATACATGTCCGCGGCACAGGCCCTGAAGAAAAATAATATATATCAATTTAATAAGTATAAGCGCCGTCTCCATGATTACGTATTGTGGGGTCATCTGGAATACGAATATCTGAAGCCCCGTATACGCCATACGCCCAAGACCACATTACAGGAATTTATCGAGACCTATGATTACACACCCAAGTCCGATGCGTTGAGAAATCGCTGGCTGCATTATCTTGCCCGTAGCGGTGACTGGGAGACTTTTCATAATGTTTTTCCCAAGGGCAGTGAGATCAAAGATAAAAAACTGGTGTGTTCACGCCTGAACAACTTGCTAAAAACCAGTCACGACCAGGCGCCGTTGATGGTTGAGGTGGAAAAGCTGTGGCTGACAGGCAAGCGCCTGCCTTCCAGGTGTAATCCGGTATTCAAGGCCTGGCGCAAGGCCGGGCACATGAGTTCAGACCTGGTCTGGGCGCGCATCAAACTAGCCATGGACAAACGGCAGATAAGTCTGGCGCGATCACTGAAGAAATACCTCAAGCCTAAAGAAAGAATCTGGGTCCGGCGCTGGGAGGCGGTACACTGGAATCCTCATCGCGAACTGACACGTATCAATTACAATGTGGAGACCCCGGTGGCGCGCATGATAGTCAAACATGGCATCAAGCGCCTGGCCTACCGTGATCCACAGGCGGCCATGGATGTCTGGCTGAAGCTGAAAAAGAAACACCGTTTCTTTGGTGAGGATGAAAACTATGTGCTGCGTTGGGTTGGCGTATTGGCGGCACAACGGCACATGCCCGAAGCGCTCGACTGGTTGTCCTCGGTATCGGCGGAGTCCGATGATGCGACCTTGCGTGTCTGGCGCATCAAGGCAGCACTGCGCGCCGGTGAGTGGCAAACGGCCAGACATTTTCTTGGCGCCCTGACTGAAGAAGAGGCGCAGGAAGGTGAATGGCGCTATTGGCGTGCACGCATATTGGAGGAATCCGGCAGTTGGAACCAGGGAGAAGTCATCTATGCCGCATTGGCCAATGAACGCAGTTATTATGGTTTCATGGCGGCAGACCGGCTGGACAGGGACTATGTTATGGCGCACAAGAGCATAGAGGCCACACCACTGGAAGTGAGCGCCATGCTGGAACGCCCCGGTATACAGGCTGCGTATGAGTTATATAAATTAGGCCAGGTGGTGCCGGCGCGACGGCAGTGGAATTTCATCACAAAGCAAATGAACAATCGTGAGCTGCAGATAGCCGCCCTGGTGGCGCGGCAGTGGGGTTGGTATGACCGTGCGATTTATACCGTCACCAAATCCGATCACCAGGATGATCTCGATATTCGTTTCCCCGTGCTCTACCGTGACATGGTAGAGGCCAATGCCAAGACTGCAGGCATCGATACCGAGTGGATGTATGGCATCATGCGCCAGGAAAGCGCCTTCGTGGAAGATGCGCGCTCACATGCCGGCGCCCTGGGTCTGATGCAGTTGATGCCGCGTACCGGGAGACTGGTGGGCCGGGGTATCAATATGCGCATACGCAATAATGCCACAATTCTGAAAATAGAAAATAATCTCAAGCTCGGCGCCACTTATTTAAAATCAGTGTTGCGGCGCAAGGCAGGCAGTCAGGTGCTGGCCACGGCTTCTTATAATGCCGGCCCTCACAGGGTGAAGAAATGGCTGCCAAAAAATACAGATTTGGCGGCGGATGTCTGGGTGGAGACCATTCCCTTCAATGAGACCCGGCATTACGTCAAGAATGTTTTGGGTTTTACCGCTGTCTATGAACACCGCCTCGGGAATGAACACACGCAGTTACGCGAGCGCATGCCTAACGTTACTCCAGGCAAATAAATCTACCCACCCGTTTCTTTATTTGTATTTCTGTTAAAGATTGTAAACACGGGTTTATGTCGACAGTTGTTGCCCATTCCCTGACGAATGGCATCGTTTATGCCTGTACAGACCCAATGAGCAGACCATACTCAATAACATACTGGGTAATACGGCACGGGTTTGCCGGGAGTGTGTTAATGAATATTTATGTAGGGAATATCTCACCACGTGTTAGCGAAGCAGAATTGCATCTGATTTTTGAAGGTCAGGGCCTGGGAAGAATCCTGTTTATACAGGAGGCTGATCCGGATGTGACGCAATCCAAGGGCTACGCCATCGTAGAGCTGGAAACCGAAGAGCAGTTACGCGTTGCCACTACTGTCCTGAATGGCAAAAAACTGAAGAACCAGACCTTGATTATCCGCAGGATAGATGAGCATAACTGGAATCACATGGTTATGAGTGAGCAATTTCACACCTTTAATCAGTTTACAACTCATTGATTATTTTGCATTAACAATTGCCGGCGCTCCGATGCAGGACGCCGGCTGAGTGTTTTGACCGCGGTATAAAAAGACTCTAGTGTATTATCTTTCCGGGCAAGCATTTGTTTGAAGCCGGGGACATACTCATGGTAGGCGCCCACCGAATTTAACTTGGCATTGTTCATATCCCTGGCAAACCAGCGATCATAACGCTTGCTGTTATTCCATCTTTGCTTCAGCGCCTGATACTCTTTCTGCAATTCAGAGAATATTCTCCGCTTGGCCTCGAGCTTTTTATCATCGTAGAGTGGTGAGTCATAAACGGTCTTTAACTTCTGCCGATACTTCATTACCAGGGCAATAAATTCCTTGCTGTGCTGTTGCCGTTTCAGATATTTCTGGTAGTGGGCGCTGTTCTGCTTTCTCTCCATCCAGCGTTTGACGCCGACCTGTTCTACGGTTTTGGCGAAGGATTCATTAAAGCTGGTGTCATCTTCTACATAGACAACCTGATGGGCCATCTCGTGAAAGATCAGTGCCGCCAGGGCAATTTCGTCATAATGGGTGACTGTATTCAGCAAAGGATCATCAAACCACCCCAGGGTCGAATAGGCGCGGATGCCGGCAATAAACACATCCCATCCCTGGGCCTGTAATTCGTTGCCATATTGCACGGCATCCTCTTTTGTAAAATAGCCGCGATAACTGACGCAACCGGCAAACAGGAAGCACCACTGCTTGGGCTTCAAGGACAGTGCCGGGGCGGCGAACACGTTCCATACGACATAGGGTCTTTCCAGGTTGGCATAGCTGCGAAAGCTGCCATTGTCAGGTAGACCCAGTTCCCGGCTGGCGAAGTCCCGTATGGCCAGGGCACGGCGCAGGACGGCCTTGGTGTCAGTGGGTATATCATTTTTCTCCAGCAATGCCTGAATGCTTTCACGCCGTTGTATGACGTCCCATTGGCCTTGCATGGATTGCAGGTAATAAGCGAAGTTGCTGCAGGCGTTGACGGAAAGCAGTAGTGTGATGAGCAGCAGTTTTTGAAACATAGACAGGATTGCCCCTTGGCCTGAACATAATGCCACATTAGGATGTGGCCATGGAGATTTATCTGGTAGGGGGTGCGGTGCGCGACAAGTTGCTCGGTCTGGAGGTGAAGGATCGGGATTATGTCGTCGTGGGCGCAACACCGGAGGAAATGGAGGCGCAGGGCTTTAGGGCGGTGGGGGCGGATTTCCCAGTATTCCTGCACCCCAAAACAAAGGAAGAGTATGCCCTGGCCCGTACCGAACGTAAGTCCGGCCATGGCTATAAGGGTTTCACGGTCTATGCGGATGTTGATGTCACCCTGGAGCAGGACCTGCAACGCCGGGACCTGACCATCAATGCCATGGCCGAGAATGAAGCTGGGGAATTGATAGATCCCTTTGGCGGTAAGGACGATCTCGAGCAGGGTTTGTTACGCCATGTCTCGCCCGCCTTTGCCGAGGACCCGGTGCGCATCTTGCGCGTGGCGCGATTTGCGGCCCGCTTTCATCGCCGGGGGTTTCATGTGGCGCACCCGACACACAAGTTGATGAAAAGAATGGTGGCCGACGGTGAAGTGGATTACCTGGTTGCCGAACGTGTATGGTCGGAGTTATCAAGCGCCCTGGGCGAGGAAAAGCCTTCCGAGTTTTTTCGCGTGTTGCGCGCCTGCGGCGCCCTGGAGAGGTTGTTGCCCGAACTGGATGCGCTCTACGGTGTGCCGCAACCGGAGGTGCATCATCCGGAAATCGATAGCGGTGTGCATGTGATGATGGCACTGGATCAGGCGGCCCGGTTAAGTGACGATATACGGGTGCGCTTTGCCGCCCTGATGCATGATCTGGGCAAGGGTGAGACCCCGGAGCACAAGTGGCCACAACATATCGCCCACGAAGAACGTGGCGTGAAACAGGTGCAAGCGATATGCGAGCGTTTTCGCGTGCCCAAGGAGTATCGCGATATCGCCATGCTGACGGCGCGTTTTCATAGCCATTGCCACCGGGCGCTGGAATTAAAACCGGCTACGGTATTGCGCGTGCTGGAATCGCTGGATGTGTTTCGCCGGCCCGAAAGACTGGAATGGTTTTTGCTGGCCTGCGAGGCCGATGCCAAAGGACGTAAAGGGAAAGAGCAAGATCCCTATCCACAGGCGCAACGGTTTCGCGCTGCCTATGTTGCCGCTTGTTCTGTCGACAGCGGGCTCATAGCCCGGGACATGAAAGGCGAGCCGGGCGAGAAGATTGCCGAGCGCATACGCAGTGAACGCGTGCAGGCGATTGCAAATAAGTAACAGTTAGCAGCAATTCACAAACACCATATGACATCAAGGAAAGTCGGCTTTGTCAGTCTGGGTTGCCCCAAGGCCACCGTGGACTCGGAGCGTATCCTGACGCAATTGCGTGCCGAGGACTACGAGATCGCACCCAGCTATGAGGGCGCCGATATCGTCGTCGTAAATACCTGCGGTTTTATCGAAGATGCGGTAGCGGAATCATTGGATGCCATCGGTGAGGCTCTGAACGAGAATGGTAAGGTCATTGTTACCGGTTGCCTTGGCGCCAGGGGCGATTTCGTCAAGGAGAAGTATCCGCAGGTACTGGCCGTTACCGGACCGCATGCCACCGAAGCGGTGATGCAGGCCGTACACGCCCATTTACCGCCACGGCATGATCCCCTGCGGAATTTGATTCCTCCGCAAGGGATTCGGCTCACACCCCGGCACTATGCCTATGTAAAAATTTCCGAGGGTTGTAACCATCGATGCAGCTTTTGCATCATCCCGGCCCTGCGCGGTGATCTGGTCAGCCGGCCTATCGGCGATGTGTTGGCCGAGGCTGAACGTCTGGTGGCATCGGGTGTGAAAGAATTATTGGTGATTTCACAGGACACCAGTGCCTATGGCGTGGATGTGAAATACCAGACCGGGTTCTGGAAGGGCCGGCCAGTGAAGACACGCATGACGGAGATGGTGCAGGCCCTCGGTGAACTGGGAGTTTGGGTGCGGCTGCATTATGTCTATCCCTATCCGCATGTGGATGAAATCATCCCGCTGATGAATGAAAACAGGGTGTTGCCCTATCTGGATGTGCCCTTTCAGCATGCCAGTCCACGGTTGCTCAAACTCATGAAGCGCCCGGCCAATATAGAAAATACCCTCGAGCGTATACAGGGCTGGCGCGAGCTGTGCCCGGACCTGACCTTGCGCTCAACCTTTATTGTCGGTTTCCCGGGTGAGACGGAACGGGAGTTTGAAGACTTGCTGGAATTCCTTGAACAGGCGCAGCTCAATCGTGTGGGCGCCTTTGCCTATTCCGTGATCGAAGGCGCCAGCGCCAATGAACTTCCCGGTGCCGTGCCAGAGGAAGTCAAGCAGGAGCGTTTGCATCGATTTATGGAAGTGCAAACTGCTATCTCTGCCCGGGGTCTGCGGCAGAAAATAGGTCGAACCCTTGAGGTGCTGGTGGATGAGGTCCATGACGACCACGCTGTCGGCCGCACCCAGGGCGATGCGCCCGGCATCGATGGTGTCGTCGTGATTGAGGGTGGGCAGACTTTGTCGCCAGGCGATTTGATTGATGTCGAAGTCACGCATGCCGATGAGCATGATTTGTGGGGCCGGGAGCGGTGACGGAAAAGGACGCTATGTCAGCCGGGATATCCAGTTGGATAGAACTTCAAACCGGCAAACAGATGCTATTGATATTGCTCGTTGTTTACCCAAAGCCAACAGGACGGTAACAGGATAGTAATTATGCTGGCAAGATGTCCCAGGTCACCGAATTGCGTCAGCTCGATTGATCATGGCAACAGGCATGGTGTCAGACCACTGGTGTACACGGACTCGAGACAACATGCCCGGGTGCATCTGCAACGAGTGCTCAGCCAGATGCGCGGAGCTGCTTTGATTAAAGAGCAGGACAATGTATTGCATTACACCTTCATCACACCATGGTTCCGATTTACTGATGATGTGTTATTTTATTTTATGCCCGATAAAAAGGTTATTCATATGCGCTCAGCTTCCCGATTGGGCTATTATGATTTTGGTGTGAATCGTCGACGTATAGAACGCATACGCAAGGTCTTTTGCCAGGTCGTTTGATATGGATGCCGGGGAAAAGAAACAATTCAGGCAGGTCGCCCAGGAGGTCATTGAACTGACGCGCCGGGAAATTCAGCGATTAAAAGAATTGACCCGACCTATTGCACCGGATGGTGCCATTGGGCGTATCAGTCGTATAGAGGCCATAGGCGAGAAAAGTATTAACGAAGCGGCATTGCGCACGGCTACATCCAGGTTGGCCGCGCTCGAAAATGTAATAACACAAATAGATGATATTGATTTTGGCTATTGTCAGGTATGTGGCGAGGCCATTCCCCATGGCCGGCTGATGCTGGTCCCTGAAAGTCGTTTGTGCGTGAAGTGTGCGGATTAGATTTAAAGCCGTCCACGGCGGTCACGCAACATGAATCCCAGCAACGCTTCATCAATCTCCTTACCTATGGCCAACACCTTGAATAACTCTCCCATTTCATGGGGAAGAGTGAGCTTCTTAATTTCCTGGGTCCGGGCAAGGTAGGCGCGCGTGTCTGATGTATCGATTTCGGCTGCCATGGCATCCAGGCCAAGGGATAATAAAAACTCTGCCTGACTGGTATAGCCCAACACAGAAAGACCGGTCTCATGGGCCGCTTCGGCCATGGCGGTAAAATTCACTGATGTCGTGATGTCTTGTTGGCCTGGCAAATAGAATGGGTCTTCATGGGTGCGATGTCTATAAAAACATTTCAAGGTTCCGGTATTACGTTGCGGTAAATAATATTCATGCTGTGGATAGCCATAGTCAATGAGTAGGGCGATACCCTGTTCCATGCAATCAGCAATACTTCTGACCCAGGCCTCGGCAGTAAGATTGATCTCTGATATGTATCCTGCTGGCAGGTCTGATGTGGCAATACGTTGGGTTATATCTTTATCCGCAATACGTGATGACCAGTGAAAACCCTTATCATTATAATCGACCTGCAGGGTTTTTATATCCTGTTCGCCTATCTTGAAACGTTGTGCCGGCATGGCATCCAATACTTCATTGGCGATGATAATCCCCTTGAAGCCGGACTCGGGCAGTGCCTGCCACCATTCAACGCGTTTGGCCAAATCGGGAAGGGTTTGTTGCAAGATTTCCTGTTGCCGGGTTTGCAGGCTGCCACTGGTATCCAGTATGGCATAACGGGCAGGCAGGCTATGCAGTGCTTCCAGTTCGTTTAACATCGAGACCGCCAGCGCTCCAGTACCGGCGCCTACCTCAAGCACCGTACCGTCTTCGATAACCTCAAGAATTTGCCGGACCTGGCGCGCCAGACAGCGCCCGAACAAAGGCGAAACTTCAGGCGCGGTAATAAAGTCACCCCGCTCACCGATTTTTTCCCGTCCACCGGCGTAGTAGCCGAGCCCAGGGGTATAGAGCGCCAATTCCATAAAGCGTGCAAAGTCTATCGGGCCTGTGGCATCGATTTCCTGTTGAATATGTGAAGTTAGTTGTTCGCTTAAGGCCAGCTCGGTCTCGCTTGCGGCAGGCATGCCATTCGCGGGCCCAGAGGTGTGAGAATAGCTGGATTTATGCGGGTATGGTGTATCGGCCATGCTCAGGCGTTCACGCAGACAGGTTATTGGGGTATGGTGTCTGCATTGTAGTCGTTAGGGAGTGACATCACCACCGGCATGAGCGTACAGGACAACGAAGAAAATATGTTAAAGGACAAGGTCGTCCTGATTACTGGTGGCGCCAGACGTATCGGCGCACAAGTGTGCCGCACTTTGCATGCCCAGGGAATGCGCCTGGTTATTCATTATCGTTCATCAGATGAGGATGCGCATGCCTTGCAGAAAGAGCTGCTGGCCCAGCGAGCCGATAGCGTCATGCTGGTACAGGGCGACATGCTTAATGTCGCCAAGTTAAAGAATCTGGTGCATGAAACCATCGAGGCCTTTGGTCGCCTGGATGTACTGATTAACAATGCTTCCACGTTTTACACCACGCCCCTTGATGAGGCCGATGAAAGCCAGTGGGAAGACTTATTGGGTACGAATCTCAAGGCCCCTTTCTTTCTGGCGCAAGCGGCCGCGGCGCAGTTAAGGAAACACCAGGGTTGTATAATTAATATGGCTGACATCCATGGTGAACGACCCCTCAAGACCTATCCTATCTATAGTATTGCCAAGGCCGGTATGGTGATGCTCACCAAATCATTGGCGCGGGAGTTGGGACCGGATGTGCGTGTGAACGGGATTGCCCCTGGCGCCATTATGTGGCCCGAGAATGAGATGGACGATATGGCCAAACAACGGATTATTTCCCGCACACCTCTTCGTACTGTTGGCAGCCCGGAAGATATTGCCCGAACCATATTGTTTTTGATTCGTGATGCCGGGTTTATTAACGGTCATGTTATATCCGTCTGTGGCGGCCGCTCGGTTGTTTTGTAAGCGCCTTACACTGGTTTTATGTTTAATGGGTTTTACAACAGCCTATGCCCTGGCCGGTGTTTACAAGTGGGTGGACGAAGATGGCCGCGTGCATTTCTCGGATAAGGCGCCAACGGATATCAAGGCAAAGACCTTGGATATCCAGATATACAGCGGACCGGCAGAAGTGTCGGGTGGTGAGCAGGGGTTTGGCGCCAGGAGCGTGACCATGTTAAGCACGGCCTGGTGCAGTGTCTGCAAAAAGGCCAAGGCATATCTTAAAAAGCGCGGTATTTCGTTTCTTGAGTACGACATAGAAAAAAGTACTGTTGGCAGGATGGAATATCAGAAGCTCAACGGTAAGGGTGTGCCCATCATCCTTGTCGGCAATCAGCGTATGAATGGATTTAATCCATCCAAGCTGGATAGGATGTTGGCGAATGTCGGTTACTGAGCCTTCGGAATAGCAAACTCTATCGGCCACAGCGAAGATTTATCCCCTCTATAGTCTTTCCATAGTGATGCGAACGTCATGCCGGATTCCGGGTGTTTCAGGGTGGGCGCCAGTTCTTTCATAGGTAGCAAGATAAAGGCATAGTCTATTATTTCGGCGCGTGGTACATCGATTTCATCACTATGTTCTACGAGATCGCCATATAACAACAGATCCAGATCCAGGGTGCGGGGACCAAATCGTGCGTCGCTGCGCTTGCGGCCTTGCCGGGCCTCGATTGCATGTAAGGCCTTGCGAACGGCCATGGGATCAAGCTCGGTAGTGAAAACAGTAGCCAGGTTATAAAAGGTATCACCCTCGAAGCCGACAGGCCGGCTTTCATAAACGGATGAGCAGGTGACATCGCTGAATTGTTTGTATAAGGCCAATAGTGCCAGACGAATGTTGCGTGTCTTGTCGACATTACTGCCTATGCTGATGTAAACACACGGCATGAAGAATTTTTTATGCGTCCGGACGTGAGCCGCGCTCAATAATAACACCGACATCGCGGGCATCACGCAGTGCGCCTTTTTTGTTTAATTGCAGGCGGCACCATGGCACCTTGAATTCATCCAATAGCAAGCTGGCAATGTTTTCGGCCAGCGTCTCCACCAATTGAAACTCGGTATCAGCGGCGTAGTTGACAATACGCTTACTCACGGCCTTATAGTCCAGTGTGTCCTTGATGTCATCACTGGCAGCGGCGGCAGTAATATCCGTTGCCATTTCTACATTAATATGCAGTGTTTGCTGCGTTCGGCGTTCCCATTCCCAAAGCCCGATAATACAATTGACCTTGAGGTCACGTATGTAGATGAGGTCCATAACGATCAGAATATAAGAGGGTGAAAAGTTTCGCCCGGCACTATAACCAAATTCAATAATCCTGTCTCGAGCCACCGACAGGACAAGAGGCAACACAATGCATCAGTGGTTGTATTTATTACCGATTCTGGCCTATCTCATGGGCTCGGTTTCATCCGCCATAGTGTTGGCGCGTATCCTGGGCTTGCAAGACCCGCGCAAGGTGGGCTCCGGCAACCCGGGGGCGACCAACATCCTGCGTTATGGTGGCAAGAAGGTGGCGGCCCTGACCTTGTTGGGTGACATCATCAAGGGCGTGATTCCGGTCGTCATCACCCGCGCCTTGACGGACGATGTCACGATTCTGGCCCTGACGGCTTTGGCGGCCTTTCTGGGGCACCTGTATCCTGTTTATTTTCGTTTCCAGGGTGGTAAAGGTGTGGCCACGGCCCTGGGAGTGTGGTCGGCCCTGAATCCCTGGATGGGTCTGGCCTTGATTGCCACCTGGGTAGCCACGGCAGTGATCACCCGGTTCTCATCTTTGTCTGCCCTGGTTGCGTCCTTTTTGGCACCGGTTTATGCCTGGTGGTTATTGCCTCATCTGCCTTACAAGGTCATGGCGACCGTCATGGCCGTGTTGTTGATTTGGCGTCATCGCAGCAATATCAAACGCCTGCTGGCGGGCGAAGAGGGTCGTATCGGGAAATAACGGGTTTTCAGGAAATCTCTGGCAGCGTTTCCATATTCCACCGTGGATAGGCCGTAAACGCCAATTCTTGTTGTTGGCCGGCCTGCAGGCGCATGGCCCCGGCAAAGGCGATCATGGCGCCGTTATCGGTGCTGAATTCCGGTCGCGGAAAGAATACTTCCACCCCCAGTTCTTCCCGCAAGGCCTGCAGGCGTTGTCGCAGGAGTCTGTTGGCGCTGACACCACCGGCGATCACCAATTGCGGTAGCCCGGTTTCCTTCAGGGCACGACGACATTTAATGACCAGGGTGTCTATGGCGGCATCCTGAAAGCTCGCCGCCATATCGGCCACGTCTTGTTCATTCATCACACCTTTTTCAGCCGCCGTGGCCACGGCCGTCTTCAGGCCGCTGAAACTAAAATCCAGCCCCGGACGCTGGGTCATGGGACGCGGCAAGCGAAATTGTCTGGCATCACCGCTTTCAGCTGCCCGGGCGATGGCCGGGCCGCCGGGATAATCCAGACCGAGCAGTTTCGCGGTTTTATCGAAGGCCTCACCCACCGCATCATCGATAGACTGGCCCAGTATGCGATAACGCCCCAGGCCCTCAACATGGGCCAGCAGCGTATGACCGCCCGAGACCAACAGTGCCAGAAATGGAAATACCGGGGGATGGGCCTCCAACATGGGGGACAATAAATGCCCTTCCATGTGGTGGATGGCAATGGCGGGTCTGCCCCAGGTCCAGGCCAGACTGCGGCCTATAGCGGCACCGACCAATAGCGCACCGGCCAGTCCGGGTCCGGCGGTATAGGCCACCCCGTCCAGACTGTGTTTGGGGATATCGCCGGCTTTTAATAGAGAATCCAGCAAGGGCAGGGTCTTGCGAATATGATCACGTGACGCCAGTTCCGGCACCACGCCCCCATACTCGGCATGCAGGGCCGTCTGTGAGAACAGCCTGTGGATCAGCAGGCCCTGTTCGGTATCGTAGACGGCGACACCGGTATCGTCGCAGGAGGTTTCGAGTCCCAATACACGCATGCGCGGCATTGTCCCCGGGCGTGCCACCAGGGGCAAGTGCGTGCGGGCAGACCCCACACATCAGAATCTTGCCCAAAGTCGTCTGAGCGTCTATACAAATAGGCCCTGAGTCAGTAAAATCGCGCGCTTCCTGTGGCCCTGCCATAGTATTCAGGTTAATTAGCTAAAAAGAGTGAGAAGGAATCCATGCCATCAGTACGGGTAAAAGAGCACGAACCATTTGAAATCGCTTTACGCCGTTTCCGCCGTTCCTGTGAAAAGGCCGGCATTTTCACGGAAATGCGTCGGCGCGAGTTTTATGAAAAACCTACCTCTGTGCGCAAGCGCAAGGCAGCAGCGGCCAAGAAGCGTGAGCTGAAAAAGCTCTCGCGTACGTCGATACATCATCGGGCAACCCGTCTTTATTAACACTGTATTGCCAACCACTGGAGCCCTGGGGCTATGAGTCTCAAGGACGATATTTCGAATGATATGAAGGCCGCGCTCAAGGCCAGGGACCGGGTGCGTTTAGGTTCTATACGTATGTTGCAGGCGGCTATACAGCGCTGTGAGGTGGATGATCGTGTCATGTTGGACGATGCCGGGGTGATTGCCATCGTCGAGAAGCTGATCAAGCAGGGCCGGGATGCAGCCGGGCAGTTTGTAAAGGGCAACCGGCAGGACCTGGCCGATAAGGAACTGGCCGACATTTCCGTATGGAAGAAATACCTGCCTGAGCAATTGGGCGATGATGAAGTCAACGCCATGATAGAGGCAGCCATTGCGGATACCGGTGCGGCTTCCATGAAGGACATGGGTAAAGTCATGGGCCAGCTCAAGGCCAGGCTTCAGGGTCGGGCCGACATGGGGCAGGTTAGCGCCAGGATCAAGGCGCGCCTGGCCGGTTAGCCTGTGGTCAGCCGTGCGTTGCTCACGCTCGGCGGATAGAATCCTGGCATGGCTGGCAGGATTCCTGAGAAATTTATTGACGAGTTATTGGTGCGCACGGACATTGTCGATGTGATCGACTCCCGTGTGCCGCTAAAGAAGGCCGGCAAGGACTACAAGGCCTGCTGCCCGTTTCATGAGGAGAAGACGGCCTCGTTTACGGTCAGCGCGGATAAGCAATTTTATCATTGCTTTGGCTGCGGCGCCCATGGCACGGCCATAGGGTTTCTCATGGAATATGAACGCATGAGTTTCCCGGAGGCGATTGAGGATTTGGCGGCAACGGCGGGTCTGACGGTGCCGCGGGCGGGCGGGGATGACTACGTGGCCGTATCGGCTGAGCGCCGCGAAGCCGATACCCTGCTGGAAATGTTGGGTCAAGCCGATGCATATTTTCGGCGCCAGTTGCGAGAGCACCCCAAGGCCCGGCTGGCGATCGACTATCTCAAGGATCGTGGCCTGACGGGTGAGATCGCCGCGACCTTCGGCATGGGCTATGCCCCGGATGGCTGGGACAATTTGCTCAAGGCCCTGGGGACGGATGAGGACAGGCGCAAGATGTTGAAGATGGCAGGCCTGATCGCGGAGAGGGACAAGGGTGGATACTACGATCGCTTTCGTGATCGCGTGATGTTCCCTATCCACGATTATCGTGGGCGTGTGGTGGGATTTGGTGGTCGGGTATTGGGTCAGGGTGAACCGAAGTATCTGAACTCACCGGAAACGCCGTTGTTTCACAAGGGTCGGGAGATGTACGGCCTTTATCGCGCCCGAGACGCCATACGACGTGAGCAGCGCGTATTGGTAGTTGAGGGTTACATGGACGTGGTGGCCCTGGCGCAGTTTGGTATTGATTATGTTGTGGCAACACTGGGTACGGCGACAACAAAGGATCATCTTGAGCGGGTATTTCGCTTTGCACCGGAAGTGGTGTTCTGTTTTGACGGTGATCGGGCGGGTCGAGAGGCCGCCTGGCGGGCGCTGGAGCAGGCCCTGGTTGCGATGCACAGCGGGCGACAGGCGAGCTTCCTGTTTCTGCCCGAGGGTGATGACCCTGACAGTCTGGTGCGACGGGAAGGACGGCAAGGATTGGAAGCGCGTTTGAGAGCTGCCATACCCTTACCGGAGCATTTGTTGGAGTATTTAAGTCAGCAGGTGGATTTGAACCGCCTGGATGGGCGCGCAAGGCTGGTGGAATTGGCGCGGCCATTGCTGAACAAGGTGACGCAAGGCCCGTTTCGCGATTTATTGATACAGGCCTTTGCCAAGCGTTCCGGAATGAGTTTGGAAAAGTTTTCCAAGTCATTGAATTCCGAAGAAAAGCCACTATCTAGTGGAATGACCACAGGACCGGGAAGACCGGGCAGGTCACCAAAGGCAATGCGGTCCGTGGGCATAAAAGCCCCGCCGTCACTGGTGCGATCGGCGGTGACTTTGCTGTTGCAGCGGCCAGAGTTGGCTCGAGAGGTTGAGGACTATACTGTCCTGACAATTCTGGAGTTACCGGGTATGGGTCTGCTTATCCAGATACTGGATTTGCTGAACCGGGAACCGAGTTTGCAGAACGGCGCACAGGTGCTGGAACGCTTTAGAGATACGGAACATGAGGCGCCGTTGCAGAAGTTAATGGCACAGCAAAGCGTGCTTGAGGATGACGAGACCGATGCACAGAGATTTGCAGATGCCTTGGCTAAATTCCGTCGTGATGCGGCCAAGCAGAGAATTGAACAGATTACAGCTTCCGGCAGTGTGACCGGACTGTCAGAGGCCGACAAGGCGGAATTGGCGCAGAACCAGAAGATTCTGACGCAAGCGCAAAAAACATAGCCTCTGTGGCGACCGTAGACGGCCAGCGGGGTAATAATGGCCTAAAATAGACTGTTAATGAAAGTTTGTAACATTAAGATTTGGCGTAGATTGAATGACTGACACTATATTAGATCAAGAAGCCCAGCGCTTGCAGCTGAAGAAACTCATTATTCGTGGCAAGGAACAGGGGTACCTGACTTATCGCGAGATCAATGACCATTTGCCGGAAGAGGTGCATGACACCGATCAGATTGAGTCCGTGGTCAATATGATCAATGACATGGGCATAGATGTCTATGACAAGGCGCCTGATCCCGACACCCTGTTGCTGAAGACGGAAAACGCGAGCGAAGACAGCGACGAAGCGGCTGAAGAGGCTGAGCAGGCTGTCGCCTCCGCCGTTGAGAGTGAATTCGGTCGCACCACCGATCCCGTGCGCATGTATATGCGTGAAATGGGCACCGTGGAGCTGCTGACCCGCGAGGGCGAGATCATCCTCGCCAAGCGTATAGAAGAAGGCATACGCCAGAGTGTCGTCGCTATTGCGGCCTGTCCGGCCACCATAGGCATCGTCATCGATATGATGCAGGCCGTGGAAGCCGAGAATATGCGTCTGACGGACTTAATCGTGGGCTTTATCGATCCCAATGCCGATAATGATCCCGTACCGCGTATTGATCCTGTTGCGGCGGCTGCCAAGGCCAAGGCCAAGGCAGAAGCCAAGGCCAAGGCCAAGGCAGAAGCCAAGGCCAAACCAGGTGAAGCGAGTGCGCCTGACAAAAGCGAGGATGACGAAGAGGAAAATACCGGCCCCAGTCGTGAAGAGGCCCTGGAGCGTTTTGCGCGTATCTACAAGCGTCACAAGAATATGCTCAAGGTATTGAGTAAGAAGGGTGTGGGCAGTCCGGAGCTGGAGAAGGCCCATAAAAAACTCACCGATGAGCTGCTGCAGATCAAGTTTGTGTCCAAGCAGATTCAGATGCTGGTCGAGCATGTGCGCAGCCTGGTAGATGGTGTGCGCAGGCAAGAGAAGGTGATCATGGGTGTGTGTGTGAACAAGGCACGCATGCCTCGCAAGAGCTTTATCAAGCTGTTTCCAGGTAATGAGACCAATAAGCGCTGGATCAAGAAGGCGCAGAAGAGTGGCGAGGGCGATGCCGATATTATCGAGGCCCATAAAGAAGAAATTCATGCCGCCATGAACAAACTGGGGCAGGTGGAAGAACGTGCGGGTTTGCCGGTGCATGGCCTTAAGGATGTCAATCGCAAGATGTCTATTGGTGAGGCCAAGGCCCGTCGTGCCAAGAAAGAAATGGTCGAGGCCAACCTGCGTCTGGTGATCTCCATCGCCAAGAAGTACACCAACCGCGGCCTGCAATTCCTGGATCTGATCCAGGAAGGCAATATTGGCCTGATGAAGGCGGTGGATAAATTTGAATACCGCCGTGGTTACAAATTCTCGACCTATGCTACTTGGTGGATACGTCAGGCCATTACCCGCTCAATTGCGGATCAGGCCAGGACTATCCGTATCCCGGTGCATATGATTGAAACCATTAACAAGCTCAATCGCATTTCTCGTCAAATGTTGCAGGAGTATGGTCGTGAAGCCACGCCGGAAGAACTGGCCATACGCATGGAGATGCCAGAAGACAAGAT
This sequence comes from Gammaproteobacteria bacterium, assembly GCA_036986275.1. Classification (GTDB taxonomy): domain Bacteria; phylum Pseudomonadota; class Gammaproteobacteria; order Acidiferrobacterales; family SZUA-150; genus BTRG01. Next base: position 30,801 of record BTRG01000019.1, read on the forward strand.
ACGCAAGGTACTGAAAATTGCCAAAGAGCCTATCTCCATGGAAACACCGATTGGTGACGATGAGGATTCGCATCTGGGTGATTTTGTTGAAGATGCCAATGTGCTGGCGCCGCCAGATGCGGCCACCGGTGCCGGATTAATAGGTGCGACGGAAGAAATACTGTCCACGCTGACGGCCAGGGAGGCCAAGGTCTTGCGTATGCGTTTTGGTATCGAAATGAATACCGATCACACGTTAGAAGAAGTGGGGAAGCAGTTTGATGTGACGCGTGAACGTATACGTCAAATTGAAGCCAAGGCATTACGCAAACTGCGTCATCCGACACGCTCGGATCGTCTGCGCAGTTTTCTTGACTGATCACCATAAGCACAAGCTATCCGAAAAGAGGCCGGCTGGCCTCTTTTCCTTTTTCATGGAACACAGTCAGGACGCTGTATTTCTGCGTATTAACAGGCGCGTAGCGGTACACGCCAGGCAATCTCTTTCAATACCGAGCGGGCATATACTGCATCCTGGCGCAATATCCGCTAGTGCAACAATGGTGAAAACTGATAGAATCGCCGTCCGTTTCGGGCCTGTAGCTCAGTTGGTTAGAGCAGGGGACTCATCAATATGGTGCGCTCATACCGAAAGGTATGAGATGAACGGGATGAATTCAGGGAAACCTTAACAGTCATTTACATGAATGGGCTGATGGCAATCCTGAGCCGAGCCGAAGGTATACTTTCGGAAGGTGCAGAGACTACCTGAGGACTGGTTTAAGACCAAAGCGTCCTTAATCACAGGCTAGAGCATCCCGCACCCTAACAAGTGATGTTGAGGGTGGTGAGATAGTCCGCGCCTGATAGAAATATCAGGAATCCGTGAATCCCTTGGTCGTAGGTTCGAGTCCTACCGGGCCCACCAAATAATAACCTGCTTTCATGGCGGGTTTTTATTTGCCTGCACTCCGCTTATTTTCCCGTTTTCTCGCTCTAAATATTCTTGGTGCATGGTCGATATTTAGTCTGCATGGAGTATTGCTTAAGGAAGCCCGGAGCAATTCAGGGATTCCTTAAGTAACGCGCAAATATCGGTATTGATGTCTCAAGGAATAATTGCAACATGAGCGAGCCAGGGAAAAAAAAGATACTTATCTGTGATGATGAGCCCATGATTGTTGAATCCATACGTTATGTGGTGAAAAAAGAGGGGTTTGAGTTTGTCGTCGCCCATGATGGACAGGAGGCCGTAGAAAAGCTGGCCGATTTTCACCCCGATCTCATTGTGTTGGATGCGAGCATGCCCAGGATGACAGGTTATGAGGTCTGCAGTGTTATCAAGGGTGACGATAGGACCGCAGGGATTCCTGTGTTGATGTTAACCGCTAATGCACAGGCAACGGACAGGGATAAGGCAGTTGGCGCCGGTGCGGATGAATATATGACCAAGCCCTTTAGTCCGAGAAATTTAAGGGAAAAGATTCTGGCCATGACAGGTATCCAATGATGATACAGAAGAAATTCAATCTTCTCATGGCAGAAGAGAAGCGTTTTAATTCCACATATCGCTTGGTCTTTCAGGCAAGGTGATATTCCGGGCAGAATGAGAAAGTTGTTGTCTTAAAACCTAAATAATGAATTGGGTTATTATCGAGCGAATAAAATGAACTATAAGGAAATAGGTATATTGTTGGTTGAAGATGATGGAGTGGATGTGATGAATGTCAAGCGTTCCTTCAGGAAAAACAATATTACCAATCCATTGTACGTTGCCAGCGATGGTATTGAGGCACTGGAATTCCTGCGCACTGAGACGGTAAATATAAAGCCAAAAATAGTATTGCTGGATCTTAATATGCCACGCATGAACGGACTGGAATTCCTTCGGGAAATCAGGAGTGATGACAATCTCAGGAATCTAAGTGTGATCGTTTTGACGACATCAAATGATGACAGGGACAAGATAGAGGCCTATGACTTGAATGTTGCGGGTTATATTTTAAAACCCGTGGAATTCGAAAACTTTGTAAGTGCTGTAGCAACACTGAATCTCTACTGGTCATTGATAGAACTTCCCGAATAAGTCCGGAATATGGACAAGATGATAAAAATTCTCCTGGTAGATGATGATGACGTTGATCGTATGAGTTTCAAGCGCCTGCTTAAAAAAGCGGGGGTTGACAATGAATTGGTGGAAGTCAGAGATGGTAAGGAAGCCATCGATATGTTGATGGGGCTGGTATTTGATTGCGTGTTTCTTGATTATCAGTTGCCTGGCGAAGATGGCCTGGGTGTTTTGGTAAAAATCCGCCGGGAAAATATCACAACGCCAATCATCATGCTAACCGGACAAGGCGATGAGCGCCTTGCAGTAGAAATGTTGCATGCAGGGGCATCGGAGTATTTGCCCAAGTCCCAGTTATCACCCGAGACCTTGACAGCCAGCCTTGAGCACGCCCTCAGGATGCATCAGACGGAATTGGCGCGAAATCAGGCTGAAGAAGCGCTAAAGGAAAATCAACGTACACTGACCACATTGATGGGTAATCTGCCGGGCATGGCCTACCGTTGTCATAACAGTATTATGCGTGCCCTGGAGTTTGCATCAGAAGGCTGTGAGGAGCTTACCGGCCATAAAGCTGAAAAATTTATGAGTCGTGTAATCAATTATGGTGATCTGATTCATTTTGAAGATAAAGACCATGTCTGGACTGAAATTCAGAGTGCATTACAGAAAAATAATCGCTATGAATTTAACTACAGAATTTTCACAGCTAATGGCGATGAGAAATGGGTATGGGAACAGGGGTGTGGAGTGTATTCCCGGTCAGGTGATGTCATAGCACTGGAAGGGTTTATTCTGGATGTAACGGATCAGAAGCTTAATGAAACAAAGATTAATGAAAAAAACCAGGCACTGGAGATTCTAAAAAATTCCCTTGAAGATAAGGTTGTGGAAAGAACCCGGGATCTGGAAGATGCCAATAAAAAACTTCATAAATTGAACCAGACAAAATCAGAATTTCTTTCCATTGTTTCACATGAACTCAGAACACCTTTGACCTCGATAAAATCTTTCGCTGAGATACTGAAAGAGGATATCGAGGATATTGAGCCGGATACCTGTAAGGAATACCTGTCTATCATAGATGGAGAAAGTGACAGACTGGAGCGACTTATCAGTAATCTGCTGGATTTACAAAAAATAGATGCCGGCAAGATGACCTGGCATAACGAGGGAGTAAATTTAAAGGATTTATGCAACAAGGTGATGGGCGTTTTTCAGGGTGCCTGTAAAGAAAAGAATGTGAGCCTGAGTCTAGTTACAGAGGACGATCATTACTGGGCATATGTTGATACCGATAAAGTCCAACAGGTAATCACCAATCTATTATCGAACAGCTTGAAGTTTACTGATGATGGTGGATTGACGATAGGGCTGGAACGCAAACTGTTAGCGCAGGGGCAGAAAATGATCCAGATATCTGTTGCCGATACCGGTATTGGAATACCTGAACAGGAACTGGACAAGGTATTCGATAGATTCCATCAAGTCGATCAGTCACAGACCAGAAAATACAGTGGCACGGGTCTGGGGCTGGGCATCTGTTATAACATTGTTCGGCATTATAAAGGTAGGATTTGGGCAGAAAGCCAATTGGGTAAGGGTAGTACATTTATTTTCACCTTGCCAGAAATGGCCAATGCCAGTAAGGGTATGGAGACGGAAGAAGGAGCAAGAGTCGCACAGCAATAATCCCTGTTACCGTCAAACCGGCATAATAAATAATTATAAAGACAAGTATCTGATTATGCGGCATGTTTCACTCACCAATTTGAATCCCTTGGGGGTCTATTGCCAATACCCCGACCGCTTGCGGCGGGGTTGTTTATTTAGCCAAATGCTTATCCGACGTACGATATCAAGAGGCTGTTGATTGAAAGGGCACGGATTCCCGGTTTATTTTGCTGCCTGTCTCACATACACTTGCCGGCCGCTTTATGGCAAGAGGACGAGTATTTGGCAACACAAGAATTAGATAAAGACAATTTTAAACAGGTAGTCGAAGGTAACGATATTGTAATTGTGGATTTTTGGGCGCCTTGGTGTGGCCCGTGTCAATCCTTCGGCCCTGTCTACGAAGATGTATCAGAAAAGTTCCTGGATATTGTTTTTGCCAAAGTGAATACCGAGGCGGAGCAGGATTTGGCGGGTGTTTTTCAGGTACGTTCTATCCCGACCTTGATGATTTTTCGGCAACAGATAATTAT
>BTRG01000020.1:0-34983 GCA_036986275.1 Gammaproteobacteria bacterium
ACCTAATATATAGTCTCAATGTTAGGTCGGCGCCAGCCGATGGGCGGTTCAACGAATATGGGCCAGGATACCCTCGAGTTCGTCGGTGCTGTTATAGCTGATCGTGAGCTGGCCCTTGCCGGCCTTGCCGTGGATAATTTTTACCCGTGCACCCAGTTGCTCGGAGAGCTTGTCCCGCAACCGGCGAATATCCGGATCCAGGCTCGTTGGGGCTTTTGTCTTTGCGTGCGGATGCTCAAGCAGCCGACGCACCAGGCGCTCGGTTTCTCGCACCGACAAATCCTTACCTGCCACTTCTTTGGCGGCCGTGCTCTGGTCATGCCCCGTCAGAGCCAACAAGGCCCGGGCATGACCCATGTCCAGGCTGCCCTGCTCGACCATGGCACGAACATCATCATTCAGCGTCAGCAGGCGCAATAAATTCGACACCGCGGCTCGAGAGCGGCCTACGCTGTCCGCCACTTGCTGATGGGTCATATGAAATTCGTCAATCAGGCGCTGCAGGGCCCCCGCCTCTTCCACCGGATTGAGATTCTCGCGCTGGATGTTTTCTATCAGCGCCACCGCAATGGCGGCCTCATCCGGTATGGTGCGCACCACCGCCGGGATAGTGCTCAATCCTGCAATCTGGGCGGCACGCCAACGGCGTTCACCGGCGACGATCTCATATTCACCCCCGGATAATTGCCGAACCACGATGGGCTGCACCACGCCTTGCGAACGTATGGAATTGGCCAGATCCTCCAGCGATTCCTGGCGTATATGCGTGCGTGGCTGGTATTTACCACGCTGTAGCAGTTCTACGGGCAGATGCCGCAATTCATCACTACGGGCATCACCCACCATCGCATCCAGCGTGCCACCTAACAGGGCATCCAGCCCGCGACCCAGGCGCTGTTTTTTAGTACTCATCATCGTATCCTGTCACTGCCTCCAACCACTCATCAGGCCGCATGTTCACGGCGCAACATCTCACCGGCCAGCGCCAGATAGGCCTGCGCACCTTTCGATTGCAAGTCGTAACTGATCACCGGCTTGCCAAAACTGGGGGCCTCGGCCAGACGGATGTTTCTGGGAATGATGGTGCGATAAAGCTTGTCACCAAAATGGGCGCGTAATTGCGCTGAGACTTCGTTGGCCAGATTGTTGCGCGGGTCATACATAGTGCGCAGCAGTCCGGCAATCTGAAGCCTTGGATTTAATGTTTTTCGTACTTTGGAAATCGTGGTCATCAATGCCGTCAAGCCCTCTAGCGCATAGTATTCACACTGCATGGGGATAAGCACGGCCTCGGCTGCCACCAGGGCATTCACGGTGAGCAGATTCAACGCCGGCGGACAGTCGATTAAAATATAATCATAATCCCTGCGCACCGAGTCCAGGGCACGACGCAGGCGTTGCTCGCGTCGCTCAAGGTTGATGAGCTCAATCTCGGCGCCCGACAAATGACTATTGGCCGGTACCAGATCATAACCCCCCTCGGCCTTGATGCAGGCCTCCTCCATCGTACTGGTTCCGATAAGCACCTCATAGGCACTGGCGCTTAGCTCTTCCTTGTTAATACCGCTGCCCATGGTGGCATTACCCTGGGGGTCGGAATCAATCAACAACACCCTTCTCCTGGTCTTCACCAATGACGCCGCCAGGTTGATACTGGTAGTGGTTTTGCCTACACCGCCCTTTTGATTAGTAATCGCGATGATCTGGCCCATAGACAGACAATCTCCGTGCATATCCGGATTCATAAATCATTCCCGTGGTTCAATGATAACAACATAGCGCGCAGCCTCCACACCCGGGACCGCCAGGGCCTTTACCGCCACAACCTTATAATTATCCGCAACAACTGCTGCCAGCTCCTCGTCAGGGATATGGCCCTTCATGGCAACGATACGGCCTCCCGGTGCGCACAGACCCTGAACCCCCGCCAGCAACTTTGGCAGGGCGGCGAACGCCCGGGTCACCAGAGTATCGAATTTTTCCTCCGGTTGGAATTTCTCTATGCGTTCCTGAATGATTTCAACATTTTCCAGACCCGCCTGTTGCTGAAACTGGACCAAAAAACGTATTTTTTTACCCTTGCTGTCCAACAGGCTCAGAGACCAGTCGGGTCTGGCGATCGCCAACACCATGCCCGGCAGTCCGGGTCCGGTGCCAATATCCAGCACGCGCGGGCCGGACACATAGGGCAAGATACTGAGGCTATCCAATATATGCCGCGAGATCATAACTCGCGGTTCGCGTACGGCCGTGAGATTAAACGATTGATTCCACTTGTGCAGGGTATGCACATATTGCAATAAGCATTGCTGCGCCGCGGGTGTCACATCGACCCCCAGGCGCTGTATACCGGTCTGTAACCGGAGAACTAATGTTTCTGTATCTATCAATGATCAAGGTTGGGTCGCCTTGTCGGTCATTTTCTTCAAGGCGCCGGTCATTTTCTTTACGGTCTCGGCACGGTTGTGAATGCCGTGACGGTTGGCGATGTATTTCGGGTCATTATACGCCAACCATACCTGACCCCTGGCATCTTCCCAGGCCAGCGCCTTCATGGGCAGGTCTATGCCCGAGGTCTGTTTACTGGTGAACATATGGCTGCCCAGCCTGGGATTACCAAAGATCAACAACTCAGTAGGGCGCAACGTGATGCCAACAGCATTGGCCTTGGCGCCGTGATTCCAGCGCGTGACGATGGTAATCCCCTTCTTCTTTAATACGGCTTCAAGATTGTCCAGGGTTTGTTTAACGCTATGTGCGCTCTTCTTAACGATAAGCCCATTGTTTTCGGCATGGACGGAGCCCATGGCAACAACTGTCAGCATTGCAATAATGAGCAAACGACGCATGATTTCACCTCCCAGTGAACTATTGTATCGGCACAGATTCGGGTAGGAGTCTATCATTGAGGCCATGGTTCCATTCCATGGAAATTCCTGAATGATGCTGCATTTTGTCTTCAATATACCGCCCTTCGTCCATTGCCTCTGTAATTTCCCACATAGACGGGACTAAGCTTGCCGCCACACCGCCAGGAAATCTCGACGGCCACTCGACAAGCTATAAAGGAGCTCATCATGCGATTACCAACTATCCTGTCTTTCACTATCATTGCGTTATTTTCCGCCTCCGTCTGGGCCGAAACAGCGCAGCCCACTGCCAACGCGGACCAGGGATTAGCAAGCGGTCAGCAAACAGGCGCGACCACCGCAAGCGACGCGCAAACACCGCCCGCGGCCAACCCAGGCAGTGTTGCCCGCGCCACCTTTACTTCGGCCATACAGGAGCGCGAACCTGCCGACCAACTGAGCACGCTGACCAACGACAATGACCAGATATATTATTTTACAGAGCTGCGCGGCATGGCCGGCCATTCGGTCACACATCGTTGGGAACATGATGGTAAGGTTGTGGCCGAAGTGCCGTTTGATGTCGGTGGCGACCGCTGGCGTGTTTATTCCAGCAAGCGTCTGGACCCCTCATGGACCGGTGAGTGGAGGGCCTCGGTGATTGATGCGGCCGGTACGACATTAAGCGTCAACACGTTTAGTTATGATCAGGCCGCCACTGCTGCCGGCGCGGCCACTACTCCATCGGCACCGGCTGAACTGAAGACCCAATAACTACATTTGCTGACCATAAAAGCCCCTCCCTGTCAGGAGGGGCCTTTTCTATTTAGCCGGCGCGACGCCTGAGGTGTATCATTAATAATGAGATCGCCGCGGGCGTGACACCGGAAATGCGCGAGGCCTGGCCTAGGGTAGTCGGTCGTTGACGGCTCAATTTCTGCTGCACTTCTTTAGACAAGCCGTACACATTGTTGTAATCCATGTTTTCAGGCAACCTGGTATTTTCGTTACGATGCTGGCGTTTGATCTCGCGTTGCTGACGTTCTATATAACCTGAATACTTGGCCTGCACTTCTACCTGGGCGCTGACGGCTTCGTCGACAACCCCTTCCATCCCCGCCAGGGCCATGACATCCTGATAAGACAATTCCGGACGGCGCAGCAACTCAGCCAGGGAATGATCTCGCTTTAGCGGTTCGCTCAATAAGGACCGCCCCTTGTCCGCAGCCATGGCCGCGGGTGAAATGCGCGTGGCCTGCATGCGCGCCTGCTCTTGTTCTATGGCATCGCGCTTGCCGGAAAAATGCCGCCAACGCTCATCATCCACAAGGCCCAGCGTGTGGCCGATTTCCGTCAGCCGTAGATCGGCATTGTCTTCCCTTAACAGCAAGCGGTATTCCGCGCGCGAAGTAAACATGCGATAGGGCTCGGTCGTGCCACGTGTAATCAGATCGTCCACCAATACGCCCAGATAGGCCTCATGGCGTCGCGGCCACCAGGCCTCTCTGTCATGCGCCTGCAAGGCGGCATTGGCGCCGGCCAACAGCCCCTGGGCCGCCGCCTCTTCGTAACCGGTGGTGCCATTGATCTGACCGGCAAAAAACAGGCCCCTGACGCTGTGGGTCTCCAGGGTCGGCCTTAAATCTCGCGGATCAAAGTAATCATATTCAATGGCATATCCGGGTCTTGTGATGTGGGCCTGCTCGAAACCCTTAATGCTTTGCACAAACTTCAATTGCACATCAAAGGGCAGGCTCGTGGAGATGCCATTGGGATAGACTTCGTGTGTATTGAGACCCTCCGGCTCGACAAAGATCTGGTGCTTGTCGCGGTCGGCAAAACGCATAATCTTGTCTTCAATCGACGGGCAATAACGGGGGCCCGTACCCTCTATGGCCCCGGTATACATGGGGGAGCGGTCCAGACCTTCGCGTATGTGATCATGCGTCCGGGTGTTGGTGTAAGTGATGTGACAAGACCGTTGTTCGGGGTGTTCGCTTGTTTTGCCCAGAAAAGAAAACACCGGACAGGGCTCATCGCCGGGCTGTTCCCGCAGCCCGGAGAAATCAATGCTGCGGCCATCGATGCGCGGCGGCGTACCGGTCTTGAGACGGGCCACCCGAAACGGCAACTCCCGTAGGCGTCGGGCCAACGCATTGGCCGGTGGATCACCGGCGCGCCCCCCGGGAGTCTGTTCCATACCGACATGTATCATGCCGCCTAAAAATGTGCCGGCGGTCAGCACGACGGTGGGGGCATGAAATTTCAGCCCCATTTGTGTGATAACGCCGGAGACACGGCCCCCATTCACGATCAGGTCGTCCACGGACTGCTGGAAAATATACAGGCCTTCCTGCTTTTCCAGCATTTCCCGCACGGCCGCCTTGTACAACGCACGGTCGGCCTGGGCGCGGGTGGCGCGTACGGCCGGACCCTTGCGGGCGTTGAGAATACGAAACTGGATGCCGGCGCGGTCCGTGGCCCGCGCCATGATACCGCCCAGGGCATCGACCTCCTTCACCAGATGTCCCTTGCCGATGCCGCCTATGGCCGGATTGCAGGACATTTGCCCCAGGGTCTCGACATTGTGTGTCAATAACAAGGTGCGCGCACCCGTGCGCGCCGCGGCCGCAGCCGCTTCCGTGCCGGCATGGCCGCCGCCAATGACGATAACATCGAATGTTACTGGGGTGTTCATTGTCACATAAGGCCCCGGTTTCCGGGGAAATTCAACCAATCGTAATACTCTCTTGACTGACGCTGCATTTTAGCCTTTGTTGAGCCGGCCTCCCAGCCTCCTTTGTCAAACCCTTATTGAATGAACGGTTGTACATACAGGCCGGCCCGACAGATCACTATCGGGGAGGGGATATTTATTCTATATTAGTGTCTAATAAAATAGTGAATCGTCAGGAACCTGCCCCATGAGCACTACCACACAGAATCTAGCGCCCGTTTCAGAACAAGCCGGCTTTAGCTGGTGGGACAAGCTGTTCTTCTCCGGCCGTACGCAGCTTATTCCCATCCGCATTCATGACAAGCCGGTGGTGGTGGAGTTATCGCCTGCCGCACAAAAAGCATTGGCGCGGCGCGACACGCCGCTGACCGCCGAACTGATGCTCTACTTCAGTTGCAACATCGTCAAAAAAATCAGGTTCTACCAGACGACACCCGAAGATCGCGACATGGTGCCCATAACAGACAAGCTGCAGGTCTTCTTTAACCCGGTCATCAAGAGGGCCTGCAACACCGAAGAGCTCTTTGCCCACAGTGTGCCCTACAGCGACTTTGAAGTGATCGATGAGCCACGCTTTACACCCAAGCGCGTGACGATTCATTACAAGAACGGAGAATGGTCGGGGGAGTTCCGGCTTTAACGTTAAACAGCACCTAAGTAACCTACTAAACATGGGCCCTTACGTGTCCCTTCTTTTCCGGTTGGTGTAAGGCATTAGTGCGCCCGCCAGTAAATAGCCGGATGAATCATACCGTGAGGGTAACCCCGGACCTTTGCCTTCAAGTAAGTTGTTTTTTTATTATGTCCGCGATGCGGAAGGAGTTGGCATAGATCGTCCAAGTAAAAGGGACGCTGCCCCCTGTCGGCATCCACGAGCCATCCGTGATAAACAAATTCTCAACATTGTGCGCACGGCACTCCGCATCCAATACCGATGTCTTCGGATTCTTACCGAATCGACACCCCCCTGCCTGTAAGTTCTGTGGGGGTGAGCCACTGATACTGCCCCTGACATTTTCCGCTTTCATATTTCGCAACACCGCCTCGGCCTTGGCCCCCAGAAAACGACCGACCTCCAGATCGTGATCGTGATAGCCGATGCGAATCTTGGCAACGGGTATACCCCATTTATCCTTTTCCTTGCCATCAATCGAGACAAAGCAATCGTCGACGGGGAGTCGATCATTAAACACCTCATAACGAAAATACTGGGCCTCGATAAAGTGGGCCTTTAATTTTTGCTTGAACTTGCTTCCCCAGAGTAAATTATCATCGTTATCCCACATCAGCCTGTTGGCGCGGCCGATGGGATTCGGGTGGCTCAGAAGGAAATCTATGGTGCCACCTTTGACTCGGCCCCCGAATTTCTTATCGTTAATAATATACCAGTCTTGCAGGCCGCGATTGACAAAAGGTCCGCGCACCTTAAGACCGGCGGCAATCTGCTCCGGGAATTTGTCATAGGGAAAATCACCATTACCGGATCCGCCGGCCGAAAATATCAAATTCTTCCCAACTTGTCCCGAATGGTTGGCCAGGCCACTGGGGTGCTTCGGACCGGTCGAAAGCAGCAACAGGCGCGAGGTCTCCACGGCCTGGCAGGCAACGACAAAGATTTTGGCATCCACTTTTTGTATATTATTTTTTTCATCCACATATTCCGCGGCCGTGACTTTACCCGAGCTGTTACTGAGCAAGCGATTCACTTTTACCCTGGCGCGAATCTCGCAATGCCCTGTCGCGACCGCCCGATCCAGCAAGGCGGCGCGGGCGCTGCCTTTGGCCCCTGTAGAACACCCGTAACTGCCACAATAACCTGAATACGCACAACCGCGGCGTTTGCCCACCGCATGGGGCAGAATTGCCCGCGCGGTACGTAAAGTGTGTAATTTCATGCGCCGGCAGGCGGCATCAAACATTTTGGTAATCGGGTGTTCACGGGTGGGCGGGTAAGGAAAATCCTTTGTAGAACGCGGTTCGGCAAAGGGGTGCGCCACCGCTTCTCCCGAGACACCCACTTCGGTCTCTACCCTGGTGTAATAAGGTTCGAGGTCGGCGTAGCTGATGGGCCAGTCAACGATATTGGCTTCCTTGATGGGACCGAACTCCGATAGCAGTCGAAAATCCTCGGGCTTCAGACGATAAAAGAAACCACTCATAAAATTGGTTGAGCCACCGACGACACTGCCATTCCAGAAATCCCAACCTGATTCGGAAGTCGATTCACTTATCCATTTATAGTTACCCTGATTATCTTTACCATTATAATCTTCTATCACATGCTGCTCATCTTTCAGGTTGGGCGAATATACACTTCGCCGGCAACAAGCCAATTCATCTTTGTAATAATCCTGCTCCGTCAGCCATGGCCCTTTCTCCAACACCACCACATCATAGCCCGCTTTCGCCAAAGTCAGGGCAACGGGGCTGCCGCCCGCGCCGCTGCCAATGATGCATACGTCATAGTCTTTCATAGTAGCTCTGTATAACGTTTATTGTAAGGAGGGCGGGGGAAACCCGGCTGGTGCTGCAGCCATTTCCAACCAATACCATCGGGATTGCCGCCATAGACCGGATCACTAAGCAGGGCTTCTAAAATATATAAGAGCAGATATGATAACCAACTCCCGCCGGCACGGCTGTCGGCGATTTTTTCCAGTACGGGTTCCTGGTCGTCAAACGATAGCTTCAAGAACGCCTTGCCTTTTTGTTCTTCGGCGATCCCATCCAGCCACGTCACTCCCTCGAGAATAAATTTCCGTTCTTCTTCATCCGTATCCGGTGCCTCCAGCACGAACTTCAAATAGCTCGTTGCGTTAACGTCATTGGCTCCCGGTCCGTCGTGATCATTCGGAAATAGATGTTCTTGTACGACGGAAAATGTAATCCAGGGGGGTTGGGTCAATAGATCGGTTTTCTTCGTTTCGGTTTTATCACAACCTGGCAGTGCACCGGCAAGCGGCAAGATCGGCACCGCCACCGCGGATTTCACAAGAGCCATTAAAAATTGCCGCCGCCGTAACAACAAATCCTGGCGCTGTTTCAATGCCAACGGAAATTCTTTGTCCCACGCAATTAGCTTTTTTGACATATTAATTATGGTACAAGCTATCCGATCCCAATTATGCTCCTCTACTGATCAGGATAAAAGTGCGGCCGAGGCCGCCCCTTTATATTACGCTTTTAGCGATTAACCCTATTGCGCTAATCGTTGATAGCGTCAACACTGCCGCGCGTGCCCGGCCCTGATCAAACCAGTGCGCCAGCCTGGCGGCCAGGATAAAACCTGCAACAAAGCCGGGCATGAGCCACAGCCCCAGTAACGCCTCGTTTTCCGAAAACCTGCCCGCCAGGTTCAGCACTAGCAAGATAATGGCCGAAGAAATGAAATAGATCAGTCCCAGGGTGGCGCGCAACTGAGGACCCGGTAACTGTTGATACACCAGCGCCAGCGGTGGCGCACCGAAACCGGAGGTGCTGGCCATAAAGCCTGAAACCAAACCCGCGCCCAGGAGATTACGTCTGATCAAGGCAAAGGGCCGGCCCCTGGCGGTCATCAGCACCGCAAACAGTATAAGCACGCCAAAGAAGGTCCCGAGCTGTTGGCGATTGAGCTGGGACAACCAGATGACACCGCCGACACTGCCCACGGCCAGTCCCAGCATGGCCACGCCTATGCCGCGATAGCGGATATCCCGCCAACCCGATAGCGCCATCAGCAAGGCCAGGGCCATGCTGCCGAAGACAATAGGACCCGGCAGCCAGGCAAAGCTGATCAATGCCAGCAACGGTACAATGACCAGGCCGGATCCAAAGCCGGTAGCGGCCTGCAGGATGGCGCCGCCAAAAACGACGGCATTGGCTAACAGGAGTTGTGCCGGTGTCATGGATGCGAGTGTACAAGATCCGCCGTCATGACACCGGGTAAACATTAAAGATCAGGTCGCGGGAGGCACAAAATCCCTTACCTTGGTGGCAAAGCTCCAACGATAGCCATCCGGATCTTTAAGCTGTGCCATACGATCCCCCCTGAACATGTCTTCGGGATCGGCGACCGCTTCGGCGCCCTGTAGTTTGGCGTGCTCAAACAAGGCATCGACGTCATCACAATAGACATAGAGATTGATGGGTACTTCGTTATAGGATGTCGCGGGGGCCAAACAGGTATTGCCATAGGCGCCTTCGCGACCAAACATAAACAGGGTTTTGCCCTGGTAGCCCATATCGGCATATTCTGTCTTGCCGTTATCGCCCGGCAACTTCATACCGCGGGTAAAATGAAAGGCCGACTCATAGAACGCCATACTCGTGTCGACATCCTTGACCGTCAGGTGCGGCATCATCCAGGGTACTTGTTCAGGTTTGATTTCCTTGCTCATTTTCCTTTTCTCCTTGCGGGTTTGCATAAAGGTTTATATCTAAAGCAGTCGATCACGTGGTCATTGACCATACCCACGGCCTGCATGAAGGCATAACAAATCGTTGTGCCGACAAACTTGAAGCCATCTATTTTTAATTGCTTGCTCATAGCATCAGATTCTTTTGTGCTCGATGGAATCTGTTGTAACGTGCGCCATGTATTTATCACAGGCCGGTGATTCACAAACTGCCAGATATAATGACCAAAACTACCATGTTGATCTTTAATATCCAGGCAGGCCTGTGCATTGGTGGTAAACGCCGCCACCTTCAGTCGGTTGCGTATAATGCCAGGGTCTTTTAGCAAGGCATTTTGTTTGCGCTTGCCATAGCGAGCGACCTTTTCGACATCAAAATCATCGTATACGCTTCGATAATGTTCGCGTTTCTTGAGTACCGTGATCCAGCTCAAGCCTGCTTGCGCGCCTTCCAGCGATAACATTTCAAATAACCTGTTATCATCATGCACTGGAACGCCCCATTCCTTATCATGGTATTGCTGATACAGGGTATCCCCACCACACCAGCTACAGCGCTTGCCGGTAACCGTCATGATGAATCCTGTACTTGCTTGAGAAAGTCGTTCAATGTGCGCCCTGTTGTGTGCGCATAGTTTTCTTTGCAGGCCTGCAACTCCTTTATGCGATCGACCCTGAAATTGCGGAAGGCATGACGTAACTCGCACCAGGCAGCCAGGGTCCAGGTCGTACCCCAGAAAAATAGTCCCAGGGGCCAGACCCTCCTCTTTGAAGGAGTACCGTCTTCCTTGACATAATCAAACTCCACTTTAAACCGCCGCTCTATGGACTCACGCAACACTTCCAGGATCCGGCTCACTTGCGGAGACAGGCGCCGCATGGGTGAAAAGATATTGTTTTCCAGCAAATGGCCTTTAAGTCTTTCCGGTAATACCACTTCTATTTTGGTCAGCGCCTGTTGCGCCGCTTTTGCCAAACCTTCATCGGCCCAGCTCCTGACCACACCCGCCCCCAATACCAAAGCGGTAATCTCGTCTACATCAAACATCAATGGCGGCAGATCAAAACTGTGGTGCAGGACATAACCCAGGCCTGCCTCACCGTCGATAGGTACACCGCTGGCCTGCAAGTCAGCAATATCACGATAAATCGTGCGCGCTGAGACTTCCAGTTCTTTGGCCAGCCAGTGCGCGGTTGTCAAACGCCGCGGACGCAGCAGTTGTATAATTTGAAACAATCGATCGGCGCGGCGCATGATTGTTTACACTAGCTCCCGATCTTTCCAGTTCCACCATTTCAATAACTCAGGATCATGGCGCTTGTTGCGGGCGTAGTAGGCCGCGCAACGGAACACATACAACACACAGCGATCGACCGGGCTGCCTTCAACATCGCAATACCGCCAATACATTTCTTCCGGGTCGTGTCGTTTGAGCTCCGCGATCGTGTGGATACCCAGAGACTCAATACCCTGGGCAATCTTGGGACCGACACCCGGTATTTGTTGTAACTCTGATGTTACCAGCATCGCTATGCATCCTTTGAAAAATACTGCATCGTCATACGCTCATGATAGGCACATAGATTCGCGCAATCCTGCATGGTGCGGCGCTGAAGCGAATCAAGCCCTGGTACCAGCGTGCTAACAATAAAAGCATATGCCACGGCATCAACAGTTGTGGCAAATTCTCCCAGCATGTAGCTTTTGTCCGCCAATATCCGCGACAAGGCCATCACGTCTTCCGCGCCTAACCTTTCGATGTCTTCCACGGTATGTCGACCCAGCCCTTGTCCCCACAAGTCCCTGCGCACCTGCCGCCGTGCCAGCGAGGGAATCAGAAGCCTGATCACCAGCGGCGCCTTTTCAAAGTAGGCCTTCTTAACCACGGGCCAGTGCTTGTCATCTATCCAGCGACTGTATACAACGGTCCAGTAATAGTGTTCTTCCAGCATGCGCATGACAGCAGTGCCCACCCCTCTATCTCGGTCGCTAAGGCCTTTATCCGGATCGCAACCAAAAGCCTGTTTTAGGTAATCGATGATTAGCGTGGAGTCCGCCACGACGCTGCCATTGTGTTTAATGAACGGTAATTTTTTCTTGGGCGCCCTGCCGGCATGTAAAAGACACTCAACCTGATAGTCCAGCCCAACAATACGGAGCCAGGTCTCCAGCTTGATGCAGAAGGGACTGGCGCTGCGCAAACCCAGCGCCGGGTAATACTGGTACAACGTAATCATGCCTAACCACCATGCCGTGAATTTGTCAGCAGGATCATACGCCTGTCCTGCTGACAGCATAGTGTCAGCAGTGTTCAGGATATACGAGGGCAGAATAGAACCCCCGACTTTAGCTGGGGCATCTATTATATTGTCCGCGCCATAATTTTACTTTTGCCAATATGCGGCCATAGCCAAACTTTATGCGCCTCCCGGGGTCTTGATTAACAAGGCATTTCAGGAGATCTCACCGACATGGAACGTGAACACGGGGCAATTGACATTGCTATCGGGATTATCCTGATCCCATTGACGGTATTTTTCGGATCATTTCTGCTTCCCGAACCCGAGTGGGACCCGACTCCCAGGGCCGAGCAGGGGCATGTGGTCTTCGACCCGCACTACAATTTTCACCCCAACAATTATACTTTCAATGAAAAAGTGGCCATGGGCAAACAAATCAGTTTTATCTCCCTGGTCACTGACCCCCAGCACCTGGGGACCTTTCCCTGGCTCTACCGGTTTGAAAATCGCGCCAATATTGGCAACCCGGCGCCCGCTATAGACCTGCCGACGACGGATGGCGGCCGCCTGCGCCTGGCTGACCAGCGCGGCAAAATCAGTGTCTTTATGTTCGTTGCCCTCACCTGCCCGCCGGCGCGGCATCAGTTACCCCTGTGGACGGCCCTGGCCAATAAATATGATCCCGAGAAAGTGAATCTCTTCGTCATCTATTCACGTGAGCGCCATCCCGGTGAACCAGGTTTTCGCGAATATGTGCACACCAAAGACGATGAAGAAAAAATGGTCAATGCCCGGGAACTGGCCACACTGACCACTCTGCCGGTGGCCGTGGATAGCATAGAGGAGACCGTGCTGGAGAAATACGGCAAGGTGCCCAATCCCGCCTATGTCATCGATACGGAAGGTTTTATTGTTTTTAAGTCCACCTGGGCCGACGTGCGCAAAGTGGAAGAAGTGGTGGATACCCTGTTGGCACGTGACAGCCAGATGCATTAAACCCGGGCGTGGGAAATCAAACGTAGCAATTCAGCTAGATTTTGGTCTACTCTATTTTTATCGATAGACAAAGGAACATGAGAGGTCAGGACCTTGCCTACAGCCGCGGCAACAACAACAGCCCCCGACCCGGGGCGCCTGCTTAACACCCTCAATAAAATCATACTGGGCAAGCCACAACAGTTGCGACTGGCGCTGGCATGCATACTGGCCAATGGTCATTTATTGATCGAAGACCTGCCGGGCATGGGCAAGACCACGCTGGCGCATGCCCTGGCCGCGGTGCTGGGCCTGAGTTTTAATCGTATTCAATTCACCAGTGATATGTTGCCGGCGGATATCCTCGGTGTCTCTATCTACCAGCCTGAGCGGCATGTATTCACGTTTCACCCCGGGCCGGTGTTTGCACAACTGGTATTGGCGGACGAAATCAATCGCGCCACACCCAAGGCCCAGAGCGCGCTGCTGGAGGCCATGGCCGAACAACAGGTCACGGCGGAAGGGGAGACCCATGCACTGCCATCGCCCTTTTTTGTCATTGCCACGCAGAACCCGCAACAACTCATAGGCACCTTTCCACTGCCCGAATCACAACTGGACAGATTCCTGATGCGGATTCACATGGGCTATCCTGACCGTGAGGCCGAACGTCAATTGCTGGAAGGCCAGGACAGGACCCATCTGCTGGCATCCGTCAGGGCGCTTATTAGCGGAGAAGAGCTTATATCATTACAGGAAAATACCCGGCGCATACATTGCAGCCGGGCATTGATGGATTATGTGCAGGATTTGTTAGACGCCACACGCCATCATCCAGACGTCGCCCATGGGTTATCGCCGCGCGCCGGTCTGGCCTTGCTCAACAGTGCCCGCGCCTGGGCGCTACTGGATCGACGTGACATGGTAATCCCGGAAGACGTACAAGCGGTCGCACCCTCGGTAATGGACCATAGATTGCAGGCCAGTAACAATGCTGTCAGCAACGCGCAACTTGCCCAACAGATTATCGAGCAGGTTGCCATTCCCTGAGAGCTAACCTCTAATGGCCATCATACGATCTCGCCTGCTACAAGGTGATGAGATAGTACTGCGACATAAGCAGCTGTATATGTTGCCCACTCGTGCCGGGCTGGTCTTTACTGTCCTGCTTGTTGTGTTATTACTGGCCTCCATTAATTACAATAATGGCCTTGCCTATGCGCTGACTTTTTTACTGGCCGCGATGGGCATAGTCTCCATGCTATACACCCATGCCAATCTCCTGAAACTACACATCAGGCCGGGCCGGCATGTGCCGGTGTTTGCCGGCGAAGCGGCCCTGTTTCAAGTGTGTCTACACAATCCCGGCAACAGTCCGCGCCCCGGTTTGCATGTCAGGCACGATAAACAAGCATCCAGGCCACTTGATCTGGCGCCCCATTCAGAGTCCTGTACAACGATTTCCGTGCCTGCTCGCCAACGCGGGGTACTGGCCATCCCTGATCTAACTATTTCTACTGAATTTCCGTTGGGCCTGCTGTATTCATGGTCGCGCCGCATCCGGCTCAATAGCCAAACCATCGTCTATCCCCGGCCGGCGGCGCCACAACCACTGCCACAGCCAATCGATGGTGAGCAGGGTGAACGCCTGGGCCATGCCCATGACGGTGATGATTTCACTGGCCTGCGTGAATATACCCAGGGTGATGCGCCGCGGCACGTGCACTGGAAGAGTGTCGCCAAAACCGGTCGCATGGTGACCAAACAGTTTGAAAATCAGGCCAGTACCCAGGTGTGGTTACATTGGCATGAACTCAATCTTGCTGACACGGAATCACGCCTGAGCCTGCTCTGCCGTTGGGTGCTGGAGGCGGAACAACATACCGTGCCTTATGGCCTTACCTTGCCGGGTGTCGTTATCAAGCCGGGCCTGGGTCATGCACACAAACAAAGGTGTTTACAGGCCCTGGCATTGTTCAAGATAGAGCCATGACACATGCTGATGCAATAAAGCCCGGGAAATTTAACTGGCTTGCGGCATGCACTCTTATTGTCATAGTTCCCTACCTGGGTCAGCTTCCGCTGTGGTTAATATTATGGGTAAGCGGTATGGTCGCCTGGCGGTACCTGGTGGAACACCATGGCTGGCGTCCGCCGGGCGCTGTCGTCAGGATGACGCTCACGCTCACGGCCAGTTTCATCGTCTACAGCCATTATGGAACCTTTCTGGGACGTGATGCCGGCTTGTCTTTATTGTTGATCCTGCTGGGGCTCAAGTTTTTGGAAATCAAGGCCCGCCGTGACCGCATCCTTATTATCTATATTTGTTATCTGGCCATCCTGGGCGCCTTTTTGTACTCTCAGGATCTTTGGCTGGGGCTGTATTTGATCCTGGCCGTCATTATTTCTACTGCTGCCCTGATGCGTGTTCAGGACTATACACTCCCTGCATTGAGGTATTTTCGTTCCGCCCTGGGCATTACACTTCTGGCCTTGCCCCTCATGGTGATTATGTATCTGTTATTTCCACGCATACAGGGTGGCGTTCCCGGCCTGGCCCTGGGCACGCAGAGCGGTCGCACCGGTTTCTCCGAGTCCATGCAACCTGGGTCCGTCAGTCAATTGACGAACTCGGAGAAAATTGCTTTCAGGGTATTTTTTGAAAATAACCAAATACCGCCACAGGCCGAGCGTTATTGGCGTGGCCTGGTGCTCTGGCGGACTGATGGACGCACCTGGACGCAAAGATTTATTTTTCAATCCCATTCTTCAACCTTTACAGGAAAGGGACTGCGTTATGACTACCGGATCATGCTTGAACCCCATAACAAGCCCTGGTTATTTTCCCTGGATCTGCCGACAAGTCTGCCAAGGGGGACCGAATTACTACCAGGGTTTGTCATCAAATCAGACTCAGACATCACGGAGCGATACCATTATCAATTAAGCTCATATACGCAGTATCAACAATCCGAACAATCACCAGGAGAAAAATTACGTGCTTTACAGTTACCCGCTATACTGAGTTCACGTGTCCAGTTACTTGCCAATCGCTGGCGTCTTGAATCCACAAGCGATGAAGCCATCGTCAACAAGGCGCTGACGTATTTTAATCGGGAGGAATTTTACTACACACTGAAACCGCCTTTGCTGGGCGGTGACCCTGTCGATGAATTTCTTTTTGAAAGCCGCCGTGGCTATTGTGAACATTTCGCCTCCGCCTTCACGACGCTGATGCGGGCCGCGCAAGTACCGGCACGCGTCGTCGTGGGTTACCAGGGCGGCGACTACAATCCCAGCGGCAAATATATCGCGGTCAGACAGGCTGATGCCCATGCCTGGAGCGAGGTATGGCTGGAAGGAAAGGGCTGGACACGAGTAGACCCTACCGCGGCCGTGGCCCCGACACGAATTGAATATGGTCTTGATGCCTTCCGCCGGCTGCGAGCGCTGGGCACGGACACTCACACGCTGTCTGCCTCAGAACTGCAACAGGCCCTGCGAGCCAACTGGTGGTTTACTTTCAAACTGACACTGGAAACCCGGTGGGATGCGCTGAATGTTCAATGGTTTCGCTGGGTCATGGACTTCGACCATAAGCGCCAACTTGAATTACTGAAGTCTTTCGGCCAGAAGGAACATAAGTGGGCCTATTTGCTGGCGGGGATGTTTGGGGCACTGTTATTGATCGTGGCCTTGATCGCAACCGTCATCCTGCTGCGCCGGCAACGACAGGACCCCGTGCACAGACTGTATACCACGTATTGTCGGCATATGGCCCGATATAACTTTATCCGGCTTCCCCATGAAGGGGCCTGTGATTTCGCCAAACGAATCAAAACAACATTACCACTGGTTTCGGAGCAAATAGACGCTATCACCGAGGTCTATTCCCGCATACGCTATGGAAAGAACGCTCAAAACAGTGATATTCAGCAGCTTCGTAATTTGGTGCGGTCGCTGATTATTCAGAAATCAACGTAGGGCCTTACTTTCCTATACAAAAGCCGGAAAAAATCTCTCCCAGCAAATCATCGGCCAGAAATTCCCCGGTAATCTCGCTCAGCGCCTGTTGCGCCAGACGCAACTCTTCGGCCAACAATTCACCCGCCCGTGTTGATTCCAGGCATTGCCGGCCTTGCAGCACATGGGCCTGGGCACACTCTATGGCGGTGATATGACGCCGGCGCGAAATAAATACGCCTTCGGCTTCAGTCTCAAAACCTGCCAGGGATTTCAGGTGCTCACGCAATACATCACAACCCTTACCCGTAATAACGGATAATGCCAAAGCCCTTTCCGACTCTCCCTCGACGCGACCCGGGGGACGCCCAGTCAAATCGATTTTGTTTTTAATCAGGGTGTGCGACACGCCTACAGGTAGGTTTGAGATGATTTGTTCTATGGCTTGTTGCTGTGGTTGATTATCGTCCGAGATAATCAGGATGTGGTCCGCCCGGCTCATGGCCTGATGCGCCCGTGATACCCCTTGTTGCTCAATATCATCCCCGGACTCGCGCAGGCCGGCGGTATCCATAATATGGAGAGGCAGGCCGTCGAGATTAATATATTCACGTAGTACATCGCGCGTGGTCCCGGGTATGGCGCTGACGATGGCGCTGTCCTGACCCGATAACATATTCAACAGACTGGATTTACCGGCATTGGGCGGGCCCGCCAGCACCAGCGTAAGGCCGTCACGCAGCAGTCGGCCTTGATGTGAGCGATGCAATAAATGCTTTATTTTTTTCTCGATGGCAACAAGATTTTCAGAGACCTGTTTGTCGGCCAGAAAATCAATTTCTTCTTCCGGAAAGTCTATGGCTGCCTCAACATAAACACGTAACTGGGTCAGCTCATGGACAATGGCATTGACGGCCTCAGAAAATTCACCCTGCAGGGAACGCAAGGCAGAGCGCGCCGCGGCATTCGAGCCGGCATCTATTAAATCCGCAACTGCTTCGGCCTGGGCCAGGTCCAGTTTGCCGTTATGAAAGGCCCGCTCCGAGAATTCACCGGGGCGTGCCTGCCGCGCACCCAACTGCAGACAGCGTCCGACCAGGCTATCCAGTATAACAGGGCCGCCATGGGCCTGTAGCTCGAGCACGTCCTCACCCGTAAACGAATGGGGTCCTGGAAAATACAAGGCCAGACCCTCATCCAGAATATTACCGTCAGCATCTCTGAAGCCGGCAAATACAGCATACCTTGGCCGGGGGACCTTACCTAATAGTGATTGCGCTACAGAAGAGGCGCCGGGACCCGATACCCTGACAATCCCCACACCACCTTTGCCTGGCGGTGTGGCAATGGCAACTATCGTATCATTCAGGGCCACACAGAATCAGGACTTGGCGTTAATCATGCGTGTGATTTGCCACTGCTGAGCTATCGATAAAACATTGTTTACTACCCAGTACAATACAAGGCCCGACGGGAAGAACAGGAAAAATAATGTAAACATACCCGGCATCATCAACATGATTTTCTTTTGCAGGGGATCCATGGGTGATGGATTCAGAAAATGTTGTGCATACATGGAAATACCCATTAACACAGGTAAAACAAAGTAGGGGTCTGGTGAGGACAGGTCCTGTATCCACAAGGCGAAGGGTGCATGGCGCATTTCAACGCTCTCCAGCAATACCCAGTATAAGGCTATGAATACAGGTATTTGCACCAGGATGGGCAAACATCCGCCAAGCGGGTTAATTTTTTCAGTTTTATAGATTTCCATCATGGCCTGATTAAAACGTTTCTTGTCATCACCAAAGCGCTCCTTCAGGCTTTGTATTTTTGGTTGCACACGCTTCATATGGGCCATGGATTTGTAACTTGCCGCCGACAGGGGGAAGAAGATCAGCTTTATAATCATAGTCAGCAGAATTATGGCGGCGCCCCAGTTGCCAACCCAGTCATGAATATTGTTGAGCATCCAAAACAGCGGCGCGGATAAAACGGTTAAAATGCCATAATCAATGGTGAGTTCCATGCCATCAGCCAACGGCTCTAGCAGTTTCTGTTCTTTGGGGCCGACATACAATGATGTGCTGAGTTTGCCTGTTTTACCGGCAGCGATAACGGTCGGTTCCAGCTCTTTATAACCAATTACATATCGATCTTTGCCGAGGGCATTACTATAGAAACGGCTTTTAGTTTCGGGTGCCGGCATTAGTGAGCCCACAAAATAGTGCTCCATCATGGCAACCCAGCCACCCACAACGTCTCTATTTAACGGTGCCTCCGCCATATCAGAGAAATGTATCTTTTCGTAATGCTCCTCCGGGGTATAGATGGCGCCACCGATATACGTCGGCAAAGTAAACAGACCGCGTTCTTTTTCTTTGGCTCGACGCAACAGCTGGGTATAAAGATAGCCTTCCCAGACACGATTCGTTCTATTCACTATTTCATACTCGATATCTACCTTATAGCTGTTACGCGCAAACAGATAAGTCTTTCGATACTGAGTGCCGTCTGGGCCTTTCCAAAACAAGGGAACACTTAACGTGTCACTCCCTTCAGCCATTTGATACTCGGTTTGTTTTGTACGATAACGGGTCTTGTGATTTGGGAGTCCACGGCCTTTGCCGATCAGCCCTCCCTGGTTAATGTATACGGTCTCGGGGTTTTCATTGAACAGCTCAAAAGGCTGGTCGGGTTTGTCGGAGGAGATGGCATATTTTCTCAACTTCCAGCTACGGATGTCACCACCTTGTGTGTCTATTAACACATCCAGGACATCCGTTACTACACGCACGCGTGTGCCACTTTCCATGGATTCTATTGGCACCGCAGCTTGTGAGCCGGTGTTCTCTGGCGCCGAAGGCAGGGAGGTTTCCGTTGTGGGCCCTGGGACGGTTTGAGGCCCTTGTGAGGTAGTTGCGGTGTCTGTTATTGCCTGGTTATCAGGTGCGTATTGCTGCTGCCAGGCCTGCCACAACATCATAAGGACAGCCGCCAGTGCTGCATATAAAATAAATCGTTGTTTATCCATTTGTTTGAGTATTGTTAGGGCTTTTAGTTTTTCCGGGAACGGGATCATACCCTCCCACATGCCACGGGTGACAGTGACCCACTCGTCTGATGCTCAGCAAAAAACCGCGCCAAACGCCGTGACCCTGTATGGCCTCGATAGCATATTGAGAACAGCTGGGCTCGAATCTGCAGTGACGGCCGAGAAACGGACTCAGAAAAAGACGATAAATCTTGATGAATACAATCAATAAATACTGCATAATTCTGCCGCTCTACCCAGGTCTTTTGACAAAGAGTCACGTAGTTCCGTGTGTGCCTGATTTGCTGCGGCCGCTTTGACTACCACCACAATGTCTCTGCCAACCAGACCCTTCTGATGGTGGCGGAAAAAATCTCGTATCAGGCGTTTGATACGATTTCGCTCAACTGCCCTAAGCGACACTTTTCGGGAAACCGCCATGCCCAGTCTGGCATACTGCAACCGGTTCGCGACGGCATACACATTGAAAAAGCGGCTGCGTGAAAGGGGCCCCTTTAACATGGCCTGTTGAAATACGCTCGCTTCTGACAGCCGATGGTGTTTAGAAAATCGGCAATCGTGCGCGGGATCAGGCGCTGAGTGTGGTGCGGCCTTTGGCACGGCGTGCACGAATGATTGCGCGTCCACCGGCAGTTTTCATGCGAGCGCGAAAGCCATGGCTGCGCTTACGCTTGATAACACTGGGCTGAAATGGTCTCTTCATCGTTCTCTCTCAGGGCTGACTGGTGCCTGATGGGCGAGCAAACTTACTGATTACGACTTGGCTTGTCAACACGAGGCGTCCTAAGTTTTTGAATTTTCTTGAAAGAATATTGGCTGTGGATAACTTTTACCGGCAGCGATAGACTGGCCCACTCCTCAATGACAGCGATGAATAATAAACAGGGATTACACTCCGTGGCACAACCACAACTTTGGGCTAGATGTCTGACCAGACTGGAGGAAGAACTCTCTTCCCAGCAATTTAACACGTGGATACGCCCATTGCAGGCGATACAAAAAGGTCAAATCCTAAGCTTGTTCGCGCCCAACCGTTTTGTGATGGAATGGGTCAGAGACCGGTTTGTAGAGAGGATTAGTGAAATACTCGAGCAATACGAAGAAAACGGCAAATCAATAAAACTTCAGATATTGGTCGGCAGTCAGAAAACACCCGTCAATAACCTGGTCCCTGCTGTTGTTTCAGGTCCGGTTCCGGTGAAACGTCAAAATTCGCCTTTGGCTAGTCGTCTCAATGAGAATTTCACCTTTGAAACCCACGTAGAGGGCAAGTCCAATCAGCTTGCGCGCGCCGCGGCACGACAGGTCGGGGAAAACCCGGCAGGGGCTTATAATCCACTGTTTATTTATGGAGGTGTGGGCCTTGGCAAAACGCACCTTATGCAGGCGGCTGGTAATCTTGTTATTTCACACAAACCCGAAGCGCGTGTGGCTTATATACATTCGGAGCGTTTTGTCGCTGATATGGTAAGGGCCTTACAACATAATGCCATTAACGAGTTCAAGAATTTTTATCGTAATCTGGATGCTTTATTGATAGACGACATACAATTCTTTGTCGGCAAAGAGCGCTCGCAAGAAGAATTTTTTCATACTTTCAATGCCTTAATCGAAGGACAAAAACAAGTTATCATTACGGCTGACCGTTTTCCCAAGGAACTGGCAGGCGTCGAGGAACGCCTGGTATCGCGCTTTGGTTCCGGGTTGACGGTATCCATTGATCCACCGGAACTTGAAACGCGAGTAGCTATCATCAAAAAGAAAGCTTCCGCGGAAGGTCTGCACATCAGTGACGATGTCGCTTTTTTTATTGCCAAGCGTGTACGCTCGAACGTCCGGGAGCTTGAAGGAGCCCTACGCAGGGTTGTTGCCAGCGCCTCCTTTACCGGCCGGGAGATCGACCTGGACCTGGCCAGTGAAAGCCTGAAGGATTTATTGGCCTTTCAGGAAAGACAGGTCACCATAAACAATATACAAAAAACAGTGGCTGAATATTATAAAATTCGGGTGTCCGATCTTCATGCCAAATCACGCTCACGGCAGGTTGCCAGACCCAGGCAACTGGCTATGGCATTGGCCAAAGAACTCACCACCCACAGTCTGCCTGAAATTGGCGATGCCTTCGGTGGACGTGACCACACGACAGTATTACACGCATGCCGAAGAATCGCGGACCTGGTTGGTGCTGATTCCAGGACACGCGAAGATTACGACAATTTGATACGTACGCTTAGTGTATAAAGTTGTCGATATGTCGGGCTGATCTGTGGATAAGTACATGGACAACGAAAACAGGCACATTTAGAACGCCTTATGCACATCTTATACACAACTAAAAGGACATTAAACTACAGGGTTATTATTTCATCTCACGCATGATTGATAAACCGAAACGTGTTTATTAACAGGCTGGGCCTGCCCTTATTATTACAACAACAATATATATAATATTTATTTTTATTAAATAACGACGGAATAATATGAAGCTCTCTATAAAACGCGAGCAACTGCTTAAACCATTAAGCCACGTTGCAAGCGTAGTGGAACGCAGACAGACTCTACCCATACTTTCCAATATCTTGTTTTCTGTTTCAGATGATGAAATAAAACTCACTGGAACAGATCTCGAAGTAGAAGTTTTGGCATTTATGGAAAGAGGTGAAAGTGAGAATGGTGAAATCACCTTGCCGGCAAGGAAAATGCTGGATATTTGCCGGGCCTTGCCTGCCGGTGCCGACATCGTTCTAAAAGTTGAGGGCGAAAGGGCAGTAATGAAATCTGGCAGAAGCCGTTTTACATTACTTACCATGCCTGCTGCAGACTTTCCAAACCTGGAAACCAGCGATTGGGATCTAGAAATAGAGTTGTCACAAAATAATATTAAAAGGCTTTTCGAGAAAACACAGTTCTGTATGGCTCAGCAGGATGTCCGCTATTATTTAAATGGATTGATGCTGGAGTTTTCGGGAAAACTCATGCGAGCAGTTGCCACGGACGGACACCGCATGGCCATTAGTGATCTTGAGATGGAAAAGGACTCGACGGTAGAGAAGCAAATTATAGTACCGAGGAAAGGCGTCGTAGAGCTGGTAAGATCTCTGGAAGACAATGAAGATAAAATTACCTTACAAGTCAGCACAAACCATATAAGGGCAAGGCTCCCAGGAATGGTATTTACGACCAAGCTTATTGATGGTCGTTTTCCAGACTACAAAAAAGTGATACCAGAAAAACAGACTAAACGCATAAATATTAATAAAGAAGTATTCAGGGACGCACTTAGTCGGGCAGCGATATTATCGAATGAAAAATACCGCGGCATACGTTTCAGTATTAAGCCGGAGAACATGATTATTTCTGCTCATAATCCTGAGCAGGAGGAGGCACAGGAGGAGATAGCGATAGAATATATTGGGGAAGAGATGGAAATTGGATTTAACTCCAGCTATATCATAGACGCCGTGGATGCGTTGGATTCAGAATGCGTGGAATTTGCCTTGGAAAATTCGAACAGTAGCGGCACGCTGCGAAAACCTGGTGAAGACAAAACCAGCTATGTCGTGATGCCTATGCGGCTTTAAGTTTTATGCCTTTGATTAACCTGGATGTTTTTAATATTCGGGTAATAGAGAAAGCGAGCATCCAGCCCTGCCCAGGATTAAATGTCATTTCAGGGGATAACGCCGCCGGGAAAACCAGCCTGCTTGAGGCTATACATATTTTGGGAACAGGCAGATCGTTTCGTACAAAAAAGCTGGATAACCTGATAACACAAGAGCAAGAGTTTAGCCTTCTGCGAGGCCACTATTTGTCAGGGAAAGGAAGGGACTTCGATGTGGGAATCGAGAGGAAAAAAAGAACAACGACGGTCCATATCAATGGTGAAAGTGTAATAAATGCCGCAAATTTGGCCAGGATTGCACCACTTAGGGTCGTTGAGCCGAACAGTCACCAGGAATTTAAATCTAACATTAAAAAAAGAAGGGCCGCACTGGATTGGGGTTTGTTCCACGTGGAACCAAGCTATCATCAAACCTGGCTGAATTATTCTCACTTACTCAAACAGCGCAATGCCGCATTGAGAAGCGGCGCAACTTTCATAAGAACCTTCCCCTCATGGAATCGGCAATTATCTGAATACGCAGAAATATTAAAAGTGCAAAGAGAAGATTATTTTTCAGTTTGGGAGTCCTATTTCAGGAAGCAAAACAACCTTCTGTTAAAAAACCTGCCGGTTGTTTCCTTGAAATTGAAAAATGGCTGGGATACAGAACGGAACCTTACAGAGTGTTTGAAGCTGGATTATGAAAGAGATAAATCTCAAGGCTACACACATTCAGGGCCGCATCGAGCAGACATACTGGTCAGCGTGAAGGGCAAACCCGCAGCCGAAGTCGCATCACATGGTCAATATAAACTCATTATAATGGCCCTGTTATTATCACAGCTCTCGCTATTGTCTGATCGGGAAGAGACCAGCCCCATACTTTTGCTAGATGATTCAGGTGCGGAATTAGATCATGAGCATCTGGATATGTTGATGGGGGAATTGAGCACATTGCCGCTGCAAGTCTTTTTCACCACAACAAATAAAGCTGGATTTGAGAAGTTCGCGGAAAACCAATCAACGTTCCACGTGGAACATGGACAAATTCAGCAGATTTTCTAAAAGTTCTCCCTGCTAAAGGCCCTGAAATGCTAAAATATCCGGCCCCATAATTGGCGCTCGATGAGTATGTCTACACAACCAAATTACGATTCCGGGAGTATCCAGGTATTAAAGGGTCTTGAGGCTGTGCGCAAGCGGCCAGGCATGTATATCGGCGATACCGATGACGGGACCGGTCTTCACCACATGGTTTTTGAGGTGGTGGATAATTCCATTGATGAATCGCTCGCCGGACATTGCAGCGAAATCCGGGTCACATTACATGCTGATGACTCAGTCACGGTCACGGATAATGGCCGTGGTATTCCCACCGGGATTATCGAAGAAGAAGGGCGCTCGGCAGCCGAGGTTATTCTGACGGTTTTGCATGCCGGCGGTAAATTTGACCAGAATTCTTATAAAGTCTCGGGTGGACTGCATGGTGTAGGTGTCTCTGTCGTTAATGCGTTGTCTGAAACGCTGGAGTTGACCATCAAACGTGGAGGCAAGGCTTATTATCAGCGCTACCATATGGGTGAGCCTGAGGCCCCACTGGTGGAAACAGGTGAGTCACAAGAAACGGGGACCTTGGTAAGATTCAAGCCCAGCAATAAAATCTTTTCGGATACCTTATTTCACTATGACATCCTGGCGAAGCGCCTGCGTGAACTCTCCTTTTTAAATTCAGGTGTACGTATTGTTCTGCACGATAGGCGCACGGACAAGGAGGATGTTTTCGAATACAAAGGGGGTATTGCTGCCTTTGTTGAACATTTAAACCGCAATAAAACACCTCTGCATCAAAACCCTATTGTTATCAGTGCGAAACGTGGATCGGCCTCATTAGAATTATGTATGCAATGGAATGATTCCTATCAGGAAAACATTTTTTGCTACACCAACAACATCCCGCAGAGAGACGGTGGTACCCACCTGGCAGGTCTGCGTGCCGCCCTGACACGCACGTTAAACCAATATATGGAATCGTCTGGGCTGGCGAAGAAGGCCAAGGTTGCGACCACCGGAGATGATGCACGCGAGGGCCTCACTGCGGTGCTGTCGGTAAAGGTTCCAGATCCAAAATTTTCTTCTCAAACCAAGGAAAAACTCGTCTCGTCCGAGGTGAAGGGTTTGGTGGAGTCCATCGTCAATGAAAAACTTGGCGAATATTTACTGGAAAATCCCGCGGACAGCCGTGCGGTGATCAATAAAATGGTGGAGGCGGCTCGAGCCAGGGAAGCGGCACGCAAGGCTCGGGACATGACTCGGCGCAAGGGGGCGATGGACATCGCGGGTCTGCCAGGAAAGCTGGCCGATTGCCAGGAAAGGGATCCCAAAAAGTGCGAACTCTATTTGGTGGAGGGTGATTCGGCGGGGGGTTCCGCCAAGCAGGCCAGGGACAGAAAATTTCAAGCCATCCTGCCACTGAAAGGCAAAATCCTGAATGTTGAACGCGCGCGATTCGACAAAATGCTTTCTTCGCAGGAAGTGGGCACCCTGATTACCGCTATGGGGACAGGAATTGGAAAAAATGACTTTGATATTAATAAGTTACGCTATCATCGAATCATCATTATGACCGATGCGGATGTCGATGGCTCACATATCCGCACGCTACTATTAACCTTTTTCTATCGACAAATGGCGGCGCTGATAGAACGTGGACATATCTATATAGCCCAGCCCCCTCTGTACAAGGTCAAGCGTGGGAAGAAAGAACAATACCTCAAGGATGATGATGAGCTGCAGAACTTTATACTTAAGGCTGCCCTGGACCAGGCCCATATCGAGCTAGACGGCAGCGTCATATTGGAAGGGAACGCATTAACCGAACTGGCCAATCATCATTTAGCGGTAACCCAAATTTTCGAGAGACTTTCCCGCCGCATCGATCACAAAGTACTCGAACACCTGTTGTATTTACCGGCCTTGCTAGAGGCATCCCTTCAAGATGATACGGTATGTCGTGACTTTGCTACGCAATTACAACAAAAACTTTCTCAGAAAGGACGAGCAGGGGAGCAGTATGACGTCACGGTGGAAAAGGACGAGCAGGGACGCAATGGGTTTGTCGTCCAGCGCACTCTCCATGGGGCAGTATTCATCACCCGGCTGAGCACTGATTTTATTATCAGTGGCGAATACCGCACGATTTGTGAGCTGGGAGAACGGCTACAAGTGCTATTTCATAAAGCCCCATTTCGTGCGGTCAGGGGTGAACAGAGTATAGAGGTAGAGCGCTTTGATCAGGCACTGCAATGGCTGATGGATGAGGCACGCAAGGGGCAGTCCATACAGCGCTATAAAGGTCTGGGCGAAATGAATCCGGAACAGTTGTGGGAAACAACCATGGATCCTGGCGTCAGGAGACTGCTCAAAGTGAATATTGAGGATGTGGTTGCAGCCGATGACGTTTTCACCACACTAATGGGAGACCAGGTAGAACCGCGCCGTGATTTTATAGAGAAAAATGCCCTGGCTGTTTCCAATCTGGATATCTAATCGGCAATTGGGCGAATTAACACGCATGCCGAAAAGTCTTTAATTAATAATAAATAAAGCTGTTTTGTTTTTTAAAGGCACTAACCGTGGGAACTAGCCAACAAGCCCGTCTAAAGCGGATTTAATGCAGGGTACCAGGCAGGGTCAGACCGAAAACAGGGATAGGAGCGTCAAATTCTTTGCCGTCGTCATCCACCATTTGATAAGAGCCCTCCATGGTGCCATAGGGGGTTTCCAGCACGGTGCCACTGGTATAGCGAAATGCCGTGCCCGGTTTGAGATAGGGCTGTTCTCCGATGACACCATCACCCCGCACTTCCTGAACCTTGTTATTCGAGTCTGTGATTATCCAGTGACGGGAAATCAATTGGGCTGGCGCATTGCCATCGTTTGAAATCGTGACCGTATACGCAAATACGTAGCGATCCCTTTCAGGAGAAGATTCCTGTGGTAAATAGGTCGTTTCCACGGAAACATTGATGTGGTTTTCTTGCTGCGCGGACATGTGCTAAGCCTACCATCAAGCATGGGGATTTCCAGCTAAATGCTTTAAAAGGCTGACAAATTCAATAACCTTGTTTATAATATACTTAATGTAATAGGGGTTTGATATTTGTCAGATTACACTTATGATTATCCTGAATCTTGCAAGCGGTACAGTGGTATTTTCTATTTGGCCTAAGGCACGGGCATGACGATAATTCGTAACCAATCGCTTTCGACTCTATACCCACACCGAAACGGGGGAGCTACACACCCGTCCAGGCAGAGTCGCACCCTGCCGAAAGCAAGCGTCCACCAGGGCGAGTGGGTGAGCGTCAATCCAGTAGAAGGCGCGCATCCACATTATCGACTCACAGAAGAAACCGAGGGTATCTATACACTGGCTGAAATCAATCGGTCGAGGCGTGAAGTCCACCAGGCACAGCGAGCGAGCGCCCTGTATCAGGACCATGCCAAAATCGAAAAACTGGTGAAACAAGCTGCGGTAGGCGGTCAGATCGATACCTACGTTTAGAGCAGCGATTATCGGGCAGGGGCTTGTGCGATCGGGCAGGCTACGCTGGTAAAGCTCGATAAATCACCCTCACATTTCAAGGCAGTCAGGCTTCCTCCCCAGAGACATCCACCATCCAGTGAAATGGCCGGCCCAAAATGGCCAACCGGCAGGGTAGCCCAGTGACCGAACAGTAAATGCC
Organism: Gammaproteobacteria bacterium; assembly: GCA_036986275.1. Taxonomy (GTDB): domain Bacteria; phylum Pseudomonadota; class Gammaproteobacteria; order Acidiferrobacterales; family SZUA-150; genus BTRG01. The sequence goes on from BTRG01000020.1 coordinate 28,567, forward strand.
CCCCCTTGAAACTGTTGTGACTCAGGGTCCGCGGATGCTCAAACCAGGGCACCAGACCGGGCGCCTGGGTACCGGGCGCGCCCTTTTCATCTAAATTCAGTATTCCCTGTCGATCACAATAACGCATGCGCGTGAAGCTGTTAGTGATAAATCTGAGTCTATCCCAGCCGATGAGCCCAGGATCCCAGGCAGCGGGTTGGTTTCCATACATGTTTGTAAAAAAGTCTTTCGCACCGTCTCCGGTCAGACAGCTCGACACTTCAGCCGCCAGCGTCTTGGCCTGAGTCAGACTCCAGCCGGGGTAGATCCCGGCATGGACCAGGGTCAGGCGCTTGCCGACATCGTGGTGAATCAGCGGACGTTGCTGCAGCCAGGCCAACAGTTCTGCGCTGTCTGCCGCGTCGAGCACGTCGGTAAAGGTGTCGTTTCGGCTTGGCTTTCTGGCGCCGCTGGCGACAGCAAGCAAGTGGAGATCATGATTCCCAAGCACTGTGACGGCGTGTTCATCGAGATCAGCGACGAGGCGTAGGACTTCCAGAGAATGGGAGCCCCGATTGACCAAGTCACCCGTGAACCAGAGCGTGTCTCGGCCAGGTTTAAAATTGATTTTGCCAAGGAGTGCTTTTAGCGAATGATAACAGCCTTGCACATCACCTATTGCGTATATGGCCATCAGCGAGATTCTTTTAACATGTGGGCCATTCCATCCGTGGCGTGAATTAATGCGTGCGTAATACCCGGTTCAAATGCGGAATGCCCGGCATCGGGAATGACTTGTAAGGTGGAATTGCGCCAGGCCTTGTGCAACGCCCAGGCAGACTCCATGGGGCATACCATATCGTAGCGTCCCTGAACAATCGTTCCCGGGATATCTTTTAACTTGCGTGCATTGCACAATAGTTGGTCGGGTTCCAAAAAGCTGTTATTCACAAAATAATGGGCCTCGATTCTTGCCAGGCTCAGGGCCGTGTGCGGGTTGGTAAAAAAATCCGCCACTGCCTGGTTGGGGAGCAAGTTAGAGGTCCTTCCCTCCCAGACCGACCAGGCCTTGGCAGAGGCCATGCGTGCGATCTCATCATCACCAGTCAATTTACGATAGTGAGCGTTTACCAGATCATCCCGCTCGTTTTCCGGGATAGGGGCAATAAAGTGTTGCCAATGATCGGGAAATACCCGGTTGGCGCCGTCCTGGTAAAACCAGTGAATCTCGCGGGGACGACAGAGAAAAATACCTCTGAGTATCAGACCCAGCACTTGCTGCGGATAGGCCTGGGCATAGGCCAACGCCAGTGTGGAGCCCCACGAGCCACCGAAAACCACCCATTTCTCAATATGCAAGTATGCACGTATGGCCTCAATATCCGCGATCAGGTCCTGGATGGTGTTTGCCTCTAGGGAGGCATGGGGCGTGGAATGACCCGCACCACGCTGGTCGAACAGGATGATACGGTAATGCTCGGGATCAAAAAAACGGCGATGAGAGGCCTCGCAACCCGCACCGGGACCGCCATGGAGAAAAAGTACGGGAATACCCCTGACGGTGCCGCTTTCCTCTAGCCGAAGACAATGTTCATGGCCGACTTGAAGAAAATACTCATTGAGAGGTTTGAGTGATGGAAAGAGAGTTCGCATGGGTACAATAGTATGCGATGCATCCCATGGTCACCAACCTGCCAGCGGTGCGGAAAAAACTAAACCACCCATTTGGTGATGATGACTTTGATTGGCGATACAAGGTGTATTTGTACGACAATCAAACCAAGCAGATTTTTCTATCAGTAATTTATTTGATGCGCTGGAAATGAAACTTTAGGCAAGTCATTCCGGAAAGCGGGTGGAGTAGTTCAGACTCAACCCAATCTGGCATGCACTCTCGAAAAAGAGAGGGTTACCGGTTTTGATGTAGGCGCCGCATCTGAAATCAAATCAACAAAAACCACCTGGGTTTTGTAGGTCCCAGGTGGTCTAGTTACAGCCTGCGTTTTATTGGATTACTTGTTGGCTGCTTCGAGCTTCTTAAGCTTCTTTTCCATTTTCCTCATTTTCTTATTCATCTTGGAGAAGTTAAACCACTGCTCATTTGCTACCGGATACATCAGTGAGGAACCATAGACCCTCCACGAGTCATCCCAGTTTGCCGGATTTTTAAAGCCAAGCAGCCTTAGTTCGAGATAAGTCAGCGTCGAACGTGTGCCTGTCTGACAGTAGGCCACCGTGCGTTTGCTTTTGTTAAGCTTGCCGAATACCTTATGTGCCTGATTCGCATCAAGGTAGCCGGTCGGCTTCATCTTCCCGGTCTTCTTGTCTTTCTTCTGCAGGACGGTATCTACATGTGATTTATTCATGGTCACATTGGGGATATGACCACCCCTGATCGCCCGGATATCCTTGCCGACGAACTCCTTTTTTGTCCTTGAATCGATAAGCTGTGTGCCTTTTGCCTTTCCCTTGGCAATATTCAAGATCTCACTTGTTGTGGCGTATCGGCTGGCCACGACCTTGGCCTTGAATTTTTTAGCGTTTTTCTTTACGGCCTTATTGTCGAGCCGGTTGCCCGCCTTACGCCAAGCATCAAGCCCCCCGTTGAGGACATGGACCTTGTTATGCCCGAGATATTCCATTATCCAAAAACCAACGGTGGCATCCGTCAGCGTCTTTATATTTCCATGATAAAAGACGACATGAGTATTGTTGCCGATTCCGACCTTGCCGAAAAGCTTCTCATATTTTTTAGTATCTTGAAAAATTCTCGCGGTAGGGTCTCTCAGCGCCTTTTTACACCGTTTACCAAGACTGATGGCGCCGGGAATATGGCCCTTGGCGTAATCTTTCAGACCCCTGCAGTCCACAACCACCCAGCCAGGTTTATTAATATTCTTCTTGATCACATCTGGCGTAACAAGAAGGTCAGGATTTGCCCACTTCGAAGCCGAGGCTATGCCGGCCCAGCTGACAAGTAAAAGGGCCAGAATCCCTACACCAAAGATTCGCCATTGTCGTAGCTTGTTCATATTTTACCTCCGTTTATCCAGTTCAAAATACCTATGTATGATTTCTCTGCATTTGTTATTAGAATACCGATAAACGCTAAATGGAATGATGCATTTGCATCATTTTTCAAGACGCCAGGATGTTGCACAATATTTAGAAGGCTTGCTTTTGGTTTTTATTGCTGACTCTTCAGCAGCCGCTGGTGCTGACTTTGACGTCATAATTTTTTACAAGCGATGGACAGATTTGTTTCTATCATTATTCCCAACTATCAAGGCAGCGCGACAATAGGAAAGTGCCTTGAAGCGGCCTTTGCGTCTAAATACCGAAACTTCGAGGTCATCGTGGTCGATGACTGTTCCGGGGATAGCTCGGTCGAGGTGATAAAAAGGTTCCCCTGCAAGCTTGTGCAAATGGACAGACATTGCGGAGCCGCACAGGCAAGGAATTGCGGCGCCGCCCACAGTAACGGCGATATTCTTTTCTTCACCGATGCCGACTGCATTCTGCAGCAAGATACCCTTTCCCTCGCCAGCCGAGCGATTTCCCTGGCTGGCCCCAATGTCATTATTGGCGGCAGCTACACACGCATTCCATTCGACAACAGCTTCTTTAGCCTGTTTCAGTCCGTCTTTGTAAATTACTCAGAGACCAGGGAAGAGCAACATCCCGACTACATCGCCACCCATGCGATGGTTATTGATGCCCGGTGCTTCCGTAAAAGCGGCGGGTTTAGCGAGAAGTTCCTGCCGATACTCGAGGATGTCGACTTCAGCCATCGATTGCGCCAGGCCGGTTACCGACTTGTCATGGGCCCGGCGATCCAGGTGCAGCACATTTTTAATTTTTCGCTGTATCGCTCTTTACGCAATGCCATCAGAAAATCGATGTACTGGACTATGTATTCCATCAAGAATGGAGATGTGCTTGTGGACTCCGGCACGGCATCCGTGGGTCTCAAGATCAATGTGGCTGTCTGGTTTACCGTCGCGCTTCTTTTGCTTGCCTTTCTTTTAACTGATAACAGCGCATTTATATTGTTTACCCCATTACTTCTGGCCATGAATCTGTTTGTGAATAGAGGTTTGCTGGTGGCATTTTACCGCACTAAAGGTTTGTTGTTTGCGCTCACCGCAACATCGTATTACCTGTTGTTGTACCCAATAGCGGTGGGTGTTGGTGCATTTGCCGGCTTAGCCAGATACTTCTCCACTGTCCGTGTCCTGCGGGAGAACGCTTGATGTATTCACCGCTACGCCACACAGGTTCTATTCTCTCGAAAGGACAGGCTGTTCAGCTCACCTTTTTTGTCACCCGTAAATGCAATGCCCGATGTCCCTTTTGTTTTTATGTCGATACCACCAGCAACGCTGAAAACGATAAAATCGGGGCAGCAGAACTTTCGCTTGATGAAATAAAAAAAATCTCTCTGTCCCTCGGCAAGCTGCTGTGGCTGGCCTTCTCCGGCGGCGAGCCTTACTTGCGAAAGGATCTTGTGGAAATCAGCAAGGTTTTCTACGACCAAAACAGACCCGTCATCATGCTCTTTCCTACCAATGGCCTGATGCCGGATTTGATTAAAGACAAGACCGAACAAATTCTACAGCACTGTAAAAAGTCCGTCGTTACCGTCAAACTTTCTCTTGATGGACTGCACGGGCATCACGATGCCCTGCGCGCTACACCGGGCTGCTTTGATAAAACCATGCAAACCTATCGCCTGCTTGGTGAATTGCTGGAGCGCTATGCAAATTTCGAACTTGGCATCAATACGGTTTTCTGTTCCGAGAACCAGGACAAAATGGATGAGATCATTGATTTTGTACAGAACCTAACAAATGTTAAAACACACACCATTTCGATGGTGCGCGGCAATCTTGCGTATTCGCACTATAAAGAAGTGGATCAAGATAAATACCGCCGCGCGATCAACCGGCTTGAGAACAATCTGAAAAGCCAGACGTCAAACATATACCGGTTTCGTGGTGCGCGTCTGAAAGCGGCTCAGGATATCCTGCAACGCCGGCTTATTCACCAGACGATGCTCAGCCATGAACGACAGATCCCGTGCTATGCCGGCAGATTAAACCTGGTGTTGACGGAGACCGGAGAGGTCTACCCTTGCGAGATTCTGTCGACCAGTTTCGGCAATGTTAGGAACTATGACTACGATATGAAGGAGATCGTTCATTCTGAAGCGGCTGAATCTGTGCTGGATTCTATTGTTCACAAGCGCTGCTATTGCACCCACGAATGCTATTTCATTACCAACATCCTGTTCAACCCCCGACTGTACCCGACCCTGGCCAAGGAGTATGTGCAGATACAAAGCGTGTAGTGATTCAACGCGTAGGTTGGGCTGAGCGATAGCGATGCCCAACAACCGAATTAACAACAACCCTTTACATGGAGGTAAAGCCTGAATTCATATCATTAAGTGCAATACCGACGAACCGATAGAACCGGGGCAACCTACTTCTTTACCGCCAACCTATGCGTTGGTCAGTCCTCGGAGCTGAAGCTACGGATGATGTAACTGCCGGACTTCTCGTCGTGCTCGAGTTCGAGCAGCTTGCGCGATTGTGCTTCCTCGAGCAGCTTGCCGAAGGTCTTGAAGCCGTGATACGTCTCGTTGAAACCCGGCTTGCGGCGCTTCAGGGCCTGCTTGACCATTGAGCCCCAGACCTTGTCCTGCTCACCGCGTTCCTCGAACAGGTCTTCGACCATCTCCATGACCAGGTCAATGGCCTCTTGCTGCTTTTCCTCGTCGGATTTCTCGCGCGCCTTGGCCGCCTGTTCCGGCGTCGCGGCCTTCTTGGTTTTCTTCTTCTTGCGACGCTGCTTCTCCGCCCCGCGTACGAGGTCGTCGTAGAAGATGAACTCGTCGCAGTTGGCGATCAGCAGATCCGAGGTCGCATTCTTGACGCCAACGCCGATAACCCCCTTGTTGTTCTCGCGCAGCTTGCTGACCAGCGGCGAGAAATCGGAATCGCCGCTGATAATGACGAAGGTGTCGACATGTTCCTTGGTGTAGCAGAGGTCGAGGGCATCGACGACCATGCGGATGTCGGCCGAGTTCTTGCCTGATAGTCGCACGTGCGGAATCTCGATCAGCTCGAAGGCCGCTTCGTGCATCGGCTTTTTGAACTCCTTGTAGCGCTCCCAGTCGCAATAGGCCTTCTTGACCACGATGCTGCCCTTGAGCAGCAGGCGCTCGAGAACCTTCTGGATATCGAACGCCGCGTACTTGGCGTCGCGCACGCCCAGTGCGATGTTCTCGAAATCGCAAAAAAGGGCCAGGTTCTGGGTGGTAGGATTGGTGTTCATGCTGGATCGCGCCTCTCGGTTTTTTGCATAGCATAACAGCTGGCAGCATGATTGTTATCACCCACCGAACAACAGCCGGGTGAGTGTCGTATTTCGGCC
>BTRG01000021.1:0-34476 GCA_036986275.1 Gammaproteobacteria bacterium
TAACATTTTTATCTTGAGGAAATAGGGGATTACCCAGTTTCCTTTTCAGGTGACGTTCGTGACTGCCGGGCCGGTCTGAAAAAAACCCGTTAAGTTTATGGAGTAAGTTGTCGTTAATAGTGGACATAAGGTGATGGGAAATAAAAATATTTATTAGAGGTGTTGAGTGGAACGTGAGAAAGATGAAAACCGATTTATTATTCCCTCATCCCTACCTTCTCCCTAAGGGAGAAGGGGTTACTGCGTAATGTTATAACAATGTTATAGAAGTGTTAATTAAATTTAACAAATTCGCACAAAGCGTAAATGTTTGTAAAAAAGATAAATGGTTTATTGCGGCGTACTAGCGGTGCTCTAGACTGAAATGACATATTAAAGAGATGTCGTGAATAAACGAAAACAGTAGGGAAAATCATGTCTACGGATTATCAATTGACGGAACGAAGGGCCAGCCCCAGAAAAACATTAAGCACGGATTGTGTGTTGCGCCTGGGTAGTGTCGCCATAGGCGGCTGTATTATCAAGGATATTGGTTTTCAGGGAGCACAGGTGCAATTACCGGAGAAGGTGCGCGTACCATTGGGTGCAACCGTCACCTGCAAGTTTGTTTGCCAGTCCGGATATACCGCCAGAAAGATGAGCATTGATTCTGTAGTGCTGCGTACCAAATCAAGAAACATTGTCCTGGGGTTCACGAAGCTGGCCCCACAGGAATATAACCATTTATTGGGGCTCGTTAGCGAACAAGATAACCGGAAAGCAGAGGCCAGGATGGCGGAAGTGTTGCCATTCACATCGACTGAATACAGGGAACAAGAGTAATAACAAGGAGTGGAACATCATGAGTACTGGTTATCGATGCACAGTTGAGCAACGTAACCGCCCACGCAGAGTCATAGCGCTGGATGCGATGCTATATATGGGTGGCGTATCACGTATGGCAGCCATACGTGATCTGAGTTTTGAGGGTGCGTATATCGAATACGACAGCAGAGAATTGCATGCTGATGTCAAGCAGTTGAAAGTCGCATTGTTGCTTGGCGATGAGTATGGCGCCCAGCATATGTTATTTGATTGCAGCATCCTCCGTCGTCAGCATGGCGGGTTTGCGGTACGCTTCAGCAATATTGATGTGAATCTGTATGGCACTCTGCTTGAGCTGATTTATGGGGGCACCAAGATGCAGAGTCAGCCTCTGAAGGCTGCCGTGGGGTTCGGTTACTGATTCTTCCTGATGTTCCAGCCGCTTTTGTTTTTCTCGTAGCGGTATTCTTTGGAGATTGTCTTGCCTTTTTCGCCAACATAAACAATGTCCAGGCTGGCATTGCTGCTGGCTTTGTCAATCTTGGCATTACTGTATTGGGCGGATGATATAGAGGTGTTGCCACTCTCCTTGAGAAGGTCTGCAAGCGCGAGATAAGTCAGGGTTTCACTGCTGTCTACATGAAGATTGGGTTTCCCCTGGTCTATGACAAAGCTCTTTATTTCCGCGGAGAAATTCCCGTTTATCCTGGTGCCATGTTCCGCTGATTCAAAGCTGAGTTGCCCGGCCAGTTTATTTTTATTGGTTCCTTTAAATGCCAGGGTCATGGTGTAGCCGGCATTGATATCTATAGAGCTTGGTAAATCCTGGTTCGGTTCGCGCCAGCTTATTTTGATTTGCGGTTGTGAGCTTGTGCTATCGGTCGATGCACTATAGGTCCTGTTTGTGGGCAGTTCCCATTTATCCAGGTCCAGTTTGATACTGAAACTGCGATCAGGCAACAGGCCATTGCCCTGTTTCAGTGTCAGCAAGCCTTGCTTGAGTTCGGCTGTGGTCAATGAAAAGACCTGACCATGTATGGTGCCGTTGAGGGTTTTGCTGGCAGGCGCTTTGGCAACCTTTATGGGCTTGCGTTTGATCACCGGCGCCGGCGCGGGTGCTTCCTGCAGGCCGGCCATTTGCAGCAAGGGTTCGATATAAGTCGTCAGGCCACCGTTCAGGTAGAGAAAGGCGCCACCGCCGGCCACCACCAGCAGTAACAACAACGGCAGTAATCGCCTGGATGAGTTACCCTGGCTGACGGGTTGTTTGGCGGACTTTTTGGCGGCAATCAGGCCGCGTATTTTTGCTAGCATGGTTATATTTGTAGTCGTTGACAGGGTCTTAGGCAAGCCTGCACAGGGTCCGCCTTCATGAAATATGCCGGGTTAGAGGGTTATGCACTCCATGTCATTGGCAAAGCTAATCAGGCCGGCGTATTTTTCTTTAATTCGCGAAAGAATCCCTTCTTCATGTTCCAGATTGCCGGCCGTTCTGCGCGCCAGCACAAGATGTTGGGCGTCGGCGCGATAGGCAATATGACCCATGGCTGCAGGGGATAAGCCAGAGTCGGTATTGAGGGGGGATAATTAATAACTGCGCATCTCTGGAGAATTGTGTCACCGCCTTGCTGTCCGTGGTATTACCCAATATGACTATGGTTTTGTTGTCTCCGGTAGGCGCCACGCTTTTGATCGAACAGTGCGCGAATAAAACTGACGGTCGAAGGCAGGCGCTTGTTTCCTTGCGGGCCATAAACAATCAATGGCTGTGAGCGACTGTTATCGCGGGCGCTATTAATGACGTTGGCTATGTCACCGGTATGAGCAATGCTCAGCTGGTTAAGCAGGATGGCATCGAGTTCGGATAATCTGGCCCGGCTTTGTTTGAAACGGTTGGTGACACCGCTGCCGGCATTGATGAGGATGCGCGATTTGTTGTCATGTCAGACAAGATAACTGCTACTGGCGCGGCCATCATTCAGGCTCTGCCCGCCTGAACCCAGTACAGGAAATGGATGGGTAGTCAGTCGTCATCCCGGCGAATTTCGATGGTCAGTAAATTGCCATCGTCATTGACGCGGGTAAGAAATGCAATAGGGTGGCAACATACCTGGCAGTCTTCAAAGTATTCCTGGTTACCGCCAGAAACATCTATAGAGCTTTCATAGTGTTCGCCGCAATAGGGGCATTGTACGTTTTGCATAACAACCATGATCCAAGTCTAGCAGCCACTTGAAAAAGTAAAGGCCCCTTTGGGCTGTGTTGGGGGTGCTTTCCTTGCAACGAGCGCAGGTACCTTCTCTATGTCGTGGAAAACAAACGACAATAAAATATCGTTTTTCAGAGGGGCGGTGTGTGTTCTATACTGCATGAGAACAAAAAGAGAACACCTATATTTGGCTGCCCTTCATGACTGCTTGCCCTGTACAGCCCGCCTGGTGGCCGCGCGCCATCATATTGGTGGACATGAATGCCTTTTTCGCTTCCATAGAGCAATTAGACAGGCCGGACTGGCGCGCCCGGCCCGTGGCGGTGACCAATGGACTGACGGGCACCTGTATTATCACAAGCTCCTACGAGGCGCGGGCATGCGGCATCAAGACTGGTATGCGTCTCAAGGAAGGCCGGCGGCTCTGCCCCGGGCTGATCCAGGCGCCGGCACGGCCTGAGCGCTATGCCGAGGTGTCCGGCAATATCATGTCTGCCCTGCAGGACATCACCCCGGATGTGGAAGTGTTTTCCGTCGATGAGGCTTTTCTGGATGTCACGCATTGCCAGACGCTTCTCGGCACCCCTGAAAAAATAGCACGCTTGGCCAAGCGCACGGTGTTCGAGGCCTCGGGCGTGCTCTGTTCGGCGGGGGTCAGTGGTGACAAGACCACGGCCAAGTACGCCGCCAAGTTGGACAAGCCGGACGGCCTGACGGTCATCCTGCCCTGGGAGGCCAGGCAGCGACTGGAGGACGTGCCGGTGACGGAATTGTGTGGCATTGCCAAAGGCGTGGGTCGATTCCTGGCGGCGCGCGGTGTGCATGTGTGTGGCGATATGGCGCGTCTGCCCATAGGTGAGCTGGGCAGGCGCTTCGGGAATCCCGGTCGGCGTATCTGGTATATGTGTCAGGGTGCGGATCCCGAGCCCATACAAATGAATGTACCGGCGCCGCGCACCATAGGTCATGGCAAGATCATGCCACCAAATACCACCGACCCCGTGGTGATAGAGACTTATTTGTTACACATGAGCGAGAAGGTCGCCGGCCGTCTGCGACGTCACAACATGAGGGCAAAGAAGTTTTTTATTGGTCTGAACTCAAGGTCTTGCGGCTGGCTGGCGGCGAAGATACAGAGCCCCCTGCCCACGGATGACGGGCATACGATTATGATGTTGTGCAGGAAAGTGATGGCAACGCGCTGGACTGGGCAGGGTGTATACCAGGTGAATGTAGTGGCCATGAACCCGAAGATAGCCGGCGATCAAATGGAGATGTTTGCTGCCGGGACACGCAAACAGGATGCGGCCAACAGCGCCATGGACAAGATCAATAATCGTTATGGTGAGTTTACGCTGGCGCCGGCGCGCATGTTGAATCGTTCCACCATGCCGAATGTGATTGCCCCGGCATGGAAGCCCTATGGCCACAGGCAAACCATACAGGATGCCCGTGTCGGTGGTGACTATGATGACGTTACGGACAAATCATAATGTGTGGTGGCGTCAGCTATAGCATGCAGGGCCGGGATATGCGGGTGTATTTTCCCAACCCCAGGGCCATGTTGCCCGTGAAAAAGAAAGACCAGTCTGTGGTCTCATTGCCCTGGGGTCGACGCCAGGAACAAGATGGCATCCTGCCCATGGGTGGATGGGCGCGACTGGATGCGATTTATGCGGGCCGATGGGACAAATGGTTTCCGGTGCCCGTCATGATAGCCGTGAGCAGTTTTATGGAGAAGGATATGGAAGGCGTGAGTCATTGGTATGATCTTACCAAGGGCCAGTGGATACAGGGCCTGGTGGCACGCCATGCCTATGAACAGCGGGTCTATGTGGTGACCGTTGAACCGCAGCTGGAGGATGCCGTGCATGACCGCTGGCCCAGGATTATGAATAAATGCTAAGTATTGCTTAGTTTGTTAATTCCCTGGATTCAGGAATCAGAAAATAACGTTCAAGCAAATCGGCATCATCGAAGTGACGGCGGCCTATGAATGCCGTTGCATGCCTGTTTTTGATGCGCATGGCCCCGGGTGAGCGTATACCAAAGGGCCAGAAGATGTAGCGTTCCCTCCTTGCTGTATCGGTAATCAGGCCATGCCGGTTAAAGATGCTTTTATGTCTGCCGTTGTCCACGGGGAGGGATCGCAGGCTATCGTAGTCCTCCCACTGATAAGGCACGGCGGCGGCCGGCGCGGGAGCGGAGGGAAGTATGGCCCTTATGTAGTGCGCGCCAGAGGTCAGGTGGATTGCCATAGTGCTGCTATCGGCAGGCAAGGCCTGTTGTCGGGGTCGGAAGGCCTGCTCCGCCAGCGTGGACTTGTCCGGTTTTGGAATCAACAAGGTTGTAGGAAAGAATAAGTGATAACAGCCACAGTTATGCATGCTGTCATAAAGTAGGGCACGTCCATCCGTGGCCAATGTAACGCGCCAGACCAGGCCATCCAGTTTGCCGCCGAGCATGTCCAGTGCCGAGGTCCTGGGGCGCGAGGGGAACCAGATCACATAATTCAGTTGTAACAGGGCCTGCTTACCAAGGCGTGTATAGCCGGAGTATCGATAAACCACGGGCCGGCCGGGGTTAATTTCTATTTCACCGTCTTGTGACCACTGCACGAGACCGGGCCTGTCGTCATTATCCTGGGTTTCTATCACCCAGTGCGGCGCATAGTGTTGATAGAGTTTATCCAGAGCGCTACCCGAAACCCGGGGCAAGCCCAGGGGGTTGTCGCCAGCATTTTGCATGATGCGGCTAAGCTCGCCAGGCGTGAGTCTCTGCTGTGAGGGTGGGCGGTAGTATTTGTTATCGACGGAAGGCCTGGGCCTTTCATGAAACAGCGCCCGCATTTCCTTTTGCCAGTTATGTATGCCGTGTGCCATGGGCGGGACCAGTAGCGGATAGAGGCCGACTGCGCGTTGCCAGGCAATGTAATCGTCAGCGACAGCAATGTTCCGCTGCAGCGTCCCGGTCTGTTTGCCATCCAGTGCCGACCTCAGGATGGTGGCGCATCGCCGGGTTTGTTTGAGCAAGTCCGTGCGTGCCACCTGTTTCATATCAAGATTCTGTATTTCCAGCTGATAGTCCTGCATACCCAGGGCCAGGAGTGCATCCACCCATGCCTGCTGTGCGCTTTGAGGTTTATACGATGCCAGAAAGCGACTGCTTCTGAGAAAGGGATAGCCGGGTATGCGGGCATGGGCTGCATCGGTCACACCGGCCTTGGCAATACGCGCATCCAGTTCGACAAAGAAATCGCTACAGGTGATCTCATTCTGGTGGCGCCAGTTGGGTGCCGGCAGGGACTGGCACCCTGCCAGCAGTGCCAGGGCCGCGAAACCGGCAAGCACAATGATGACGCGTATGGGATTCATGATGTGAGTGTATTCGATCGCATGACGGGAAGAAATTTCCGGGTAGCTCGGGTTTTGTTCTTGTTTTGTTCTAACCATTGCGTTAGGCTATGAGAACATATAGAGAACGCAGGTAATGGCTATGACACAAGACCTGACAGACAGAGAGCGCGAAACCTATCAGTTTATTGGCGACTTCCACCGGCGCTACGGCTACACACCCAAGCTCAAGGAAATCGCCGAGAACCTGGGCATCAGCTCTCGTGGTACGGTACACCGCTACCTCAAGGCCCTGGAGGCCAAGGGCTATATCGCACTGACGACAGGTGTGGCCCGCGGGATACGCCTATTGGACGACACGCTACGCCCCGGCTGCCTGCCCCTGATGGGGCGTATCGCCGCCGGCCTGCCTATAGAGGCCATCCCCGATCAGGAATACATAGACCTCAGTGAATTCTTTGTCGGTCCCGGGCGCTATGTGCTGCATGTGCAGGGTGATTCCATGATAGAGGCCGGTATACTGGACGGGGATATGGCCGTCATCAAGCAATGTGATGGCGCTGAGAACGGCCAGATCGTGGTCGCCCTGGTCGACAACCAGGAGGCCACCCTGAAACGCCTGACGGATAATGGTGATGGTACGATTACCCTGTTTCCCGCCAATCGCACCATGACCCCCATGCGCTACACCTGCGATCGAGTCAAGGTTCAGGGCGTGCTGGTAGGCCAGTTCAGGGGCTATGCTTGAGCATGCCGGGTGATTGCTTATGGCCGCGCGCCGTTATTTGTGTGCGAGGGTGCACGCGGTTGCCAGGGTTTGCCGGCGCCACCTGGTCGATTGCCGGTAACGAGACTTATGGTGACGATGCCTATCTGGACGTGACGCACTTACAGATTGCCGCCGGCTCACCGCAGGCCCTGGCCAGAGTGATACAGAAGACCCTGCAGGCCCCCCATATCGATAAATTTAGTATCGGTCTGGGTCCACACAATGCTATCGCCCGTTATGCCGCCATCATGGCGGCCGCGGGCGAGGTGAGCGTGATCGCCCCCTGGGAAGCACGGCAACGCCTGCGGGCCGTGCCATGGATAGAGGTGTTTCCGCAGGCATCGCATTTGAAGGAATTCCTGCGCAGGCAGGGCGTATTTACCTGTGGTCAGTTGGCGGTGATATCACTGCAAAATATTGAACGCCATAACGGCGGACGCTCCCTGTGGCAGTTGTGCCGGGGGGAAGACGTTGAGCAATCCCTGTCGTGCGAGGGGCTGGAAACCATGGGTTATGAAAAAGTCCTGCCTCCACATACCCGCAGCCGGCGCGTATTACAGGCCTATGTGCGCAAGTTGTGTCAACGTCTGCGGCGCGATCTGGAAAGGCGTGGCCAGCGTGCCGCGGCACTGGTGCTGGAACTGGAGTCAGGGGACGGCGGCCTGATCCGTGCGCAGTATGTATTTACCGGTGACGAGTGGGAATTGTCGCCTGCCGCGGAGGGCCTGTTACGCAGGTTGTATTGTGGACAGAGCGTGTATCGCCTGCGCCTCAGGCTCTATGGTCTGGAACATTGTTATGGTCAGGGTGAGTTGGAACTGGTGGCGGCCTAGCCCGTATGTTGTATGAAGGGGCTAGCTAAAGGTGGCGAACAAAAAGATTCCCAGCAGCAGCCGGTAGATCACAAAGGGCAGCATGCTCAGGCGCTCGAGTAGCTTGAGGAAGAAGTGGATACACAAGTAAGCGCTTACCGCTGAAATGACCACGCCCAGGCTTACCGCCAGCCAATCCACCGTTGTCGCCGACTGAACCAGATGCAGGGTTTTGAGGCTGCCGGCTGCCAGGATAATCGGAATGGACAGCAGGAAAGACAGCCGTGCCGCGGCCGTGCGATCCAGCCCAAGGAACAGTGCCGCGGTAATGGTAATGCCGGAGCGCGAGGTGCCGGGAACCAGTGCCAGTGCTTGGGCGCAACCGACGATAATAAATACACGCCAGGGCAGGCCATGCTCATTGTCCTTGCGAGTACCCTGAACGTCGGCCCACCACAGCATGATGCCAAAGACGATGGTGGTCATGGCGATGACCAGGGGTGAGCGCAGGGTTGTCTCGATCAGGTCATTGAACAGCAGACCAGCGATCACGGCGGGCAGGGTGGCAACAATGATCCCCCAGCCGAGACGGCTGTCGCCTGTTTCCCGTCGTGTGACAACGGAGCGGGACCAGTCCTGTGCGACAGCCATGATTTCCTGCCGTAAATAAAACACCACTGCCGAGAGTGTGCCGATATGCACGGCGACATCGAAGGCCAGGCCCTGGTCCGGCCAGCCCAGTAATGTCGGCACTAATATCAGGTGTGCCGAGCTGGAAATGGGGAGGAATTCCGTCAGGCCCTGGACCAGGGCCAGCGTAATCACTTGTATGAGTTCCATGGGTTAGTATGTAGATTAAATCGGGTATGGGCTGTTGAAAATGAGAAAAGTGGCAGCACTTTAATGAGCCGCCTACCCAGTAGTCAAACTATCACATCAATTCATACAGTGGAATTATGAAACCAGGAAGTCTAATCATCGCCGGCATATCAGGAATATTGCTGTGCTTGCAGGTATTTACGCCTTTGGCGCAGGCCGCCGGTCAGGTGCCGAATGATTTTACGAGTCGTTACTCGGTTGCCCGCGCCGGTATTAAGATAGCGGAAACATCCTTCAAGCTCACACATCAGCAAGATGGAAGTTATCTCTATGAATCCCATGGCACACCGGCCGGTGTCCTTGCCTGGTTGCCGGTTGCCAGGGCAAATGAACGCAGTCACTGGCTGCTCAAGGATGGACGCATACGTTCCCTGTCGTATGACTACATATTGAATGGTGGCGGCAACAGGAACGATATGTCCGTGAAATTTGACTGGCCCAGACAAAAGGTCAGTATCAAGCGCAAAGGTAAGTTGCGTGAACTGGATTTGCCAGAGGGGACGGTAGACAGGTTTGTCGTCCAGCTTGCCGTCATGATGGACTTGCAACAGAAACGAAAACTGTTGGAATACAAGTTTGTCGATCGCAAGCGTTTGCATACATACAGGTTTCGTATTCGTGGCCAGGAGAAAGTGGAAACCGTACTCGGTACTTTCGATACCGTGAAAATTGAAAGTCTGCCGGGCAGGCCGCATGAACCACGCCGCACGATATTCTGGTCGGCACCGGAATTGAATTACATGCCGGTGAAGGTGCAACAGAGTAAACGCGGTGGTGCGACCTACACCATGGTGTTGGAGGATTTGCAGGGTATGGATAGCCCAACGATTACCCGTACCCGTGCCGCGCAGGCCAGACGTGACAAAGAGGCCATAGAATCCCCGGATTAATTGAGCTCACGATACATCCCTGTATCGCCTGGCGGGTTGTTAAAACACCTTGCCACAATCTGCTAAAGATTCATGGTCTGCCGGTCGATACAGGATAAAGCCCTCAGTCTTTATCCGCCATGCAGACCACCCCATTACGTCCTTCAACAGCAAACACCCTGACTCTGTTCAGTCGTCCTGTACAGGCACAGAGTTGGCGCGTGGGCCAGATCCTGGAAGCCGTCGCCGTGCGGGCGGCAGACCGTGGCAGGGTACTGGTGCGGACCGGGACCACACGTTTTGAAGCCAACAGCCCGGTGGCACTGAAGGCCGGCGATGCGTTGGTACTAAAAGTCATGGCCCTGGGAGAGCAGCCCCGTTTGCAAATCCTGAATGGCACGGCGCAGCAGTCGATCTGGCAAACCGCACTGAGAACGCATCTACCCAGACAGCAGGGTTTGCCGGTATTGCTGGCAGGCCTGGAACGAACCCGGCAACTGATGCAGGGCGGCGAGTTGAAATTGCCGGACAGTGTTAAGGCGATGGTTAGTGAAATCATGCGCCAGCTCCCACAGGCGAAAGACATCGCCGGTGAAAAAGTCTTGCAACAGGCCTTGCGCAATGCCGGCGTGTTTCTGGAAGCAAAACTGGCCCAGGCAGTGAATGGCAGGGTAGAGAACGTATCCCGGGATTTGAAAACCATATTGTTGAGATTGCAGCAGACACTGCAGCGCTGGCGTCCCGCTACGACGGCACAGGAAAAGTCCTCGCAAGCAGTTAGTAAAATATTTACCAACGAAGCTCCCGTTGCCCGGCCCCAACCACCCTTGCCGGGGGGGTCACCGCAAGCACAGGCCGCGGTTAAGGTGGAACTACCTGTCGAGGCAGCACTGTTTCGTGAGCAGCTATTAAGTAGAGTGGAAGGCGTGTTATCACGTGTGCAGTTACACCAGCTGGCCTCTTTACCAGCCGTGGAAGGGGGTAGAGTTGAATGGATGATGGAACTGCCTATACGCAACGAACAGAACACGGATGTCGTACAATTAAAGATAGAACAGGAAGCCGCGGGTGGTGCGGTACAGGGAGCGATTAGCTGGACGGTTACGCTGGCCTTTGATCTTGACCCATGGGGCCCCATGCAGGCCCGGGTAACGCTGAGGGCGATGCCGGGTGGCAACCCGGGAGGTGAGCAGGTATCGGTCCAGTTTTGGGCCGAACGTGAGCATACCGTGGATGTCTTTCAACATGCCTTGCCACAGTTGCAATCGGCACTGGAAGATGCAGGTCTGACGCCGGCCACTTTGTCAGCCATCAAGGGGTTGCCGCTTTCAGATTCAATACCTTCATCTATACACGGTCTGGATGAACGTGCATGAATAATAAAATCAAACCCTATCGTGAGACGGCTGTTGCCTTGCGCTATACCGGTGAGGGCGCACCCAGAGTCATGGCCAAGGGCAGGGGTCTGACGGCTGAGCAGATAAAAAAGATTGCCAAAGAGAACAATGTGCCCCTGTATGAAGACGATGAATTGGCGAGATTGCTTGCCACGATAGACCTCGGCGAGACCATACCGGAATCCCTGTATGTCGCCGTGGCCCAGGTGCTGGCGTTTGTATATAGCATTTCAGGGAAGACCCCTGTGTGAAAGACCAGTGAATGAGTTGCTGCTGACAGTGTTTGGCAGTATGTCTGGCTGCTGTTTTATTCTTACGATTTTAGTGTTATTTTTTATATAGTTTTGACTCTCCTGCCGGTCGTGTCCTGAACCGCTTGTAACACCATAAATATTGTTCAGGCAGGGTGCGCACGCCCTGTTCTACCAGGGCGTTGACCGCGGTGGCGGAGGTGGTGAGGTCAGGGTCGTTGATGGCCTTTGAGCCGGGGATAAAGTGCAGATGATAGCCATGGCCCCTGGGCAGGCGCTCGGCATAGGCCAGTATCACTGCCGCCTGTGAGCGTGCCGCCAGTCGTGACAGCAACACCATGGTATTGGCGCTGCGACCAAAGAAGGGTGTGAACACCCCAGCGCCCCCGGCAGGGTCCTGATCCGGCAATATGCCTACTATCTCGCCCCTGTCCAATGCCTGATACAGGGCCTTGATCCCCGTCCTGTCAGTGGGCGCCAGTGTTGCACCCGTGCGCTCACGGGAAGCGCGCATAAGTTGATCCATGCCTTCCATGGGTGGTGGTTTATAAAGAATGGTCATGGGATAACGCGGCGGACAATAGAGGCCGATAATTTCCCAGGCCCCCAGGTGGGGTGCGGCCAGTATTATGCCCTTACCCCGTTTCATGCCGGCCTGGATATGCTCCTCACCACTGACTTGCTTGACCAGGCTCAGAATCCTTTCTCTCGGCCACAACCACATGGCGCTGGTTTCAAACACGCCCTTGCCGGTCTCCATGAAGCTGGTCCTGGCCAGCTGTTGCCGTTCCTGTTCGGATAATTCAGGAAAACACAGCGACAGGTTGGTACGGGTGGTACTCAGGCGTTTATTGGGTATGTAGACAAAGCCGCGACCGATGAAACCACCCAAGGCATGTACCCAGGGCAGTGGTAGTAATGCCAGCAGGCGGTGCAGGAATTTTATGGCGACGGTCATGGGTCGCCATTATACAAATTTGTTGGTGTTAATCGGTCTTGTTGAGATGGGTCTCGTAGGGCTTGACCAGCAGACCGCCACGACCGCTTAGGAAGCTCCAGAGCTTGGCATTGACAAAGCCCAACCCGAAACGCAACAGGCGCAGCAGGTGATTCGGATAGTGAAAGGTAAGTTTGGTGTAATACCAGCCTATGCTGGGGCGTTTGTAAAATGCTACCAGGATCTCCTGGTACTGACGATCCAGGTCTTCCACCGAGATGCCTTCCGGCGACCAGACGAAGTTCATCCCATTCATTTTTTCCCAGTGATCATCGCGTATATTGGTGCCATATAGATCGCGATAGATAGGTGAGCCGGGATAGGGAGTGAACTTGCTCAGGTTCATAATTGTCATCGGTATGCGCCGTATGAAGTCCTTGGTCTGGGCGATGGTGTGGCTGTCTTCGCCCGGGAAGCCCAGCATAAACAGGCCCTTGGAGCGTATACCGGCCGCGGCTGTCCATCTGACGGCCTCTTCGGATCTCTCGACTTTGGCGGCCTTGTCCATTTTCTTCAGCAGGGCATTGGATCCGGTCTCCAGGCCAAAGGAGATTTCCCAGCAGCCGGCTTTCTTCATCAGTTTCAAGACATCGGGTTTGACCGTGTCGACTCGCGCGGTGCAGGTCCAGGTCACCTTTAGACCGGCCTTCAGTATCATATTGCATAGCTCAGTGACACGGACCTTGCTGGCGAGAAAGAGATCATCAACGAACATGATGTGACGCACGCCATAGGTGTCATGCAAGTGATTCATCATGTCAAAGACCTTGGCAGGCGAGTAGTGACGCACGCGTGCACCGAAGGTGGAGGTGTCACAGAATTTGCAATGAAAGGGACAGCCACGGGAGGCGGCAATAGTAGCGACCGGCCCGCGTGGGAAATCATAGATCGCCGGTTTGTAGGCGCGCGGGAAATCCGGTAACAGGTCCCAGGCCGGATAAGGCAATTCGTCGAGGACTTTATTGATGGCGCGTCCCGGTGTTTGCCGGATGAAAGACTTATCGCGATAGAGTATGCCTGGCACTTCATTGAGATCATCATTAGATTCCAGGCTAGTCAGCAGGTCTATCAGGATTTTTTCGCCCTCGCCACTGACGGCGTAGTCGAATTCCGGGAAGCGCTGCAGGGTCTCCGGTCCCATGGAAGAGATATGGGGTCCGCCGACGATAATGGTGGTTGCGGGCGAGGCCTTTTTGATTCGGCGGGCAATCTCGGCCGCCCCCCAGACACCAACAGTAAACAGCGTAATCCCTACATAGGCCGGCTTCTTTTTGATGACCTTGTCGGCAACACCCTTGACGCTGAGATTAAAGATGTCGCTTTCTATGATGCTGGGCACATAACCGTGTTCACGCACTTCGGCGGCCAGGTGTAGCAGCCCCAATGATGGCGATTGATTGGTGATATGTTTGACAAATTCATAACCCGGCGCAATACGCTCGTAGGGCGGGTTAATAAATACGATACGGCGTTTATCCAACATAACAGAATCCAGCATGAAAGGGCCTAAGCTGATGATATGTAAGCTTTATTGGTGCATGTATGCCGAGCATGAGTGCCATGACCCGGATTGTCAAATCCACTGGCTGGTGTGCTTGCATGGGGCCGGTGGCAATGCCATGGTTACAGGCCTGCAATAGTTAATGTGAACAAGGGCTTATGAACACTGCTGCCATCCCCACACCCGCTGATCAAACCTTGCCCACCGGCGAGAACACATTCAAGGTCATTGTCTTCCCTGTTGCCCTGCTGGGTATATTCTGGACATGCCAGCAGATAGCGGAAGTGATAGATGCGCGTGGAGATGATGGTTTCTGGATGGCAGTGAAGTGGTCGGCGTTATTGTTGATGGGTGTATTGTCATCCGTGCTGTTAATCGCCATGGCGGTATTGGCCCATGATGCCGTGCACAAGGTGTTATTCAGGAATTGTTTTGCCAATGAGCTGTTGGGGGGTTTGATGTCGGCATTTGGATTGATTCCCTTTTACGCCAATCGTCAGTTTCATTTGACTCACCACAGTTATGCGCATCAACCGGGCAAGGATCCGGAGAACGCCATGCATCAGCATAATTTCTGGTTCGCCATGACTATAGGTTCGCTCATAGGACTGGGGTTGCAGTTCAAAATTCTTTTGAGTAATTTGTTCGCACGTTTGTTCGATAAGCGTTACCTAGGCCGCACCGTAAAAGACTTGTTGTTATTGCTTGTCGTTACTGACCTCTATTTCTTTATATTACCAGCAACAGGTATAGAAGTGATGTATTCCTTTGTCCCCATGATGGCTACACTGCCCGTGGTATTTGGTTTTCGCACCATTTCCGATCACTATGGTTTACCGGCTATCAATCGGGGATTGCAAAAGACAGATGTACTGGAGCCCGATCTGGAACAATGGCATAAAGATAACAAGTCCATGCAACAGGAAGTGACGGGTTGGGTGGTGCTAACAAATAGTTTTTTGGAATGGCTGTGGAGTAATGTGAATTACCACGAGGTGCATCACAAGTACCCTTACCTGTCCTATAAACATCTTAAAGTAACGTTCCATGCCACGCGGGAACAAGTGCCCTATGTTGTAGTCAATGGTTATACGCGATCGTTATTGAATTTGATGAAGCGGGATTATTATTCGCAACCAGAGGATGTGCGGCCATTTTTAAACAATCTCCCCTGAATATAATTGCAAAGCTATTTGTTTTTCTGATGGTGTTGTCAACGGCATCGGCATTTGAGCCGCAGGCGCATTCAATAGCCAATTTCAGTGAAGGTGACCTTGAAGGATGGGTTGAGAGAAGTTTTGTGGGCAAGACAAGCTATAAACTTGTAAAGCTGGGAGATAACCGTGCATTAAGGGCCGAGAGCAAGGCGACAGCCTCTGGCCTGTTTCGTAAGCAACGTATAGACCTTAACAAGACACCGATTCTGCAATGGCGTTGGCGTGTTGAACAATTACCGAGTGGTATAAACGAGCGGACAAAGTCAGGTGATGACTATGCGGCGCGAGTCTATGTAGTGATCTCAGGCGGTATATTCTTCTGGAGAACCAGGGCCATTAACTATGTCTGGTCCAGCCATCAAGCTGTTGGATCATATTGGCCTAACGCCTATACCTCCAATGCGAGTATGGTTGCGGTGGAATCCGGTACAGATTATTTAAATCAATGGCGTTATTACGAGCGCAATGTTAAACAAGATATGCAAGACTATCTTGGCCAGGATGTCGACTTCGTTGATGCTGTGGCAATTATGACGGATACTGACAATAGTGGTCAGCAGGCGATAGCCTATTATGGCGATATGCAGTTTGTACAGAAATAATCACCGGCCATGAAAATCCCTTCATTTACATGAGGTATGTTTATGGTTTTATGACTATACTACGGGCAGGAATGGACAAGTTACTACTAGAGGAAATGAGGGATTAAAATGAAGAATTGGTTCGCATCAATGATGATTATATTGGGTCTGGTTGCCGCGGTGAATGTTGAGGCGCGTGCTCGTGTGGTTCCTTTGCCAGAAACTTATGAGTTATTTTTTGCCGAACAAGGCAGGGTCAGCATGGCAGATATTAGAGGTATAATTAAATCCGCCATGTCTCGCAGTTCCGTTCGCCGGGTAGAGTGGGTCAAGGTCAAGGATATGCCCGGAAAATACACTGTCGAGGTCAGTCGTGGCCGCTTGAATGCACTCATTGACATCAAATATGACAACAAGAGAATTTCTCTTGAATACAATGACAGCGAGCGCATGGGGTATCGTGAACGCGGTGGCAAGGAATATATCAATGTCATGTACACGCAATGGCTACGGCGTTTCAGTGACAATTTGACTACTATCAGCAAACGGAAGGTCGGTATTGAATTACTTAGCAAACGTCAATTTGAGATAAAAAAGGGTATCGATTCAGGAAAGTTCGCTGTTGCTGTTGCAGCCTATGCTATACCAGGAAATGCTCCCAGGACGTATAAGTCAAAATGGTCAACAGATATTATTAATACTGTAGCGGATTCGTTGACAGAAGCATCACAAGGTCGTGGAGTAACGCTTCCCCTGGAGTGGAATCGGGAGACCGCGCGTCTGGCCAAGGGTGCGCATAAGCGCGGTTATAATATTGAAGGTTGTGATAACACGGGTGCGAATGGCATCGTCTCGGTGCGAGCTGAAATAGATGATGAAGGCAGTAGTGGCGCATCATTGGATGTTTCCTTCACCTTTTTTAATTGTGATACCGAGAAACTGATTTTCAAGAACTATGTTGTTGATGCCTCCAATAGTGATAGTTTTGATTACGAAAATGGCTTTAAAAAAGCCGCCCTGCAATTTGCCAGGGATTTTGAAATATTCCAATAGCCTCAAGATCTAGAACAATGGACCAGCCCGGGCTACCACATGATGGCCCGGGTTTTTTATTACTTGAAGAAACTTTTCACGACCCTATATACACCGTTACTGATTTTATCGGAGTAGCGTTGAATGTCGTCTAAGCATATTGTCTGTCCGTCCTGTCACGGGGTAAATCGTGTGCCCGTGGAAAGATTAGGTGATGGTCCTAAATGTGGGCGCTGTCAGCAGGTGCTATTGGCTGGTACGCCACTGGAATTGGGCCAGTCCAGTTTTAGACAGCATGTTGTGAATTGCAGTCTGCCCATACTTGTAGATTTCTGGGCGCCATGGTGTGGACCATGCAAAATGATGGCGCCTGTCTTTGCAGAAGCCGCACGCGAACTCAGTCCAGAGGTAAGGCTGGTTAAGGTAAATACTGAAGTCGAGCAGGCATTGGCTGGGCAATACAATATACGCAGTATTCCAACACTGGCACTGTTTAAGGATGGTCAGGAAGTCGATCGCATTGCCGGCGCCATGGATAAGCAAAATCTTATGGCCTGGGTCAGACAGCGAATTTAATATAACTCTGAAAAACTTCACCAGTGTCGAGTCAGTGCGGCCTCGCTTAAATGTTATCGTTGATATTCGGACTGTATCAACTTCATAGTATTTAAAGTGTGTGCACTGTGAGCCCAAGATCACCCACTTCATCCAGTGTCGCCGTGTTGGTGATAACAGCAACATTGGCCTTGTCGGGATTGAGGTAGGTTTGCGCAACACGTCTTAAGTCTTCGAGTTTTACATCAAGTATGCGTTGTCTAAAGTGTAGTCGGTAGGCTTCATCGCGACCAAATAAGCCCAAATGAAATACCTTCTTGGCCTCACCGGCAGGTGAGCCAGGTTTATCCAGACCGCCGACTACACCAAGTATGGCTTCTTCCACCGTGCGCCAGGGATGATCTTCATTTAGTAACCAATCAATGGCGCGATCAAAGTTTTCCAATGTATCCGCCAGGCGTGGGTCGCGATAGGAATAGAAACGAAAGGCGCCTGTGTCTATATCATGTGACGCACCGCCGCCGTAGGCGCCGCCCTGTTCTCGTATAGCCCTGTGCAAATAGCCATTGCGTAGAAATCCACCCAGCACAGTTAAGACCGCGGAATCTTCATGTTCCGGCGCTATAGTTGGGTAGGCCTTGGCGCAGAAGTTGACTTGTGTCGCCGTAGTCCAGAGCTGTTTGACAGTCTTGCTGATAGTGGGCAACTGAAAGGGCGTGAAGCAGTTATTTTGTGTATGTGTCCATGCTGTATTGAGCTGTTCGTGCAGGGTTGGTAATTGTTCCTGCTCACCTATCAGCAGGAACTGACCGGGGGCTTGCATTATCGTACTGTGTATCTGCTTGAACTGATCGGCCAGTTTGTCCAGTTCGCCTGACGATTCGTTCAATCCATCATCAATTTTTTTTAGTTGCTGTATACCTTCCAGTCCACGCAAGCGATGTGCGGCAGCCGCTACAGGAGAGATACCGCTGCTGGCAGCCATCATAGCCAGGGCATGGCCATTACCGGTAACAGCTTGTTCTTTATGGGCACGATCCTGAGCGATGATTTCCCGTATACGGTCCAGTTCATCAAAACGGACAGCAGATGATGTTTCCTGCATCAGCTCGGTGAGCTTGTTATGATTGCGCACCAGCGCTTTACCTGAAAATGTAAAGTAAGCCTTTACGGTCTGGGTGTCATCGATACTGCCACGCATGCTGGTGCTGGCATTGATTCCACCGGACACTGCGTCCTGCCAGCGTTGAGTAGCCAGATAATCCTTATTGCCGACACCCAACTCAGTCAGGCAGCGAGTGTAATAGGGCAGCACGCCGATTTGCGTATCATCAAGCCGGGGGAGTTCGGCAATGAATTGTTGATACACCAGGCCGTTAGTTCCCTGGCCAAACGTGGTGATTCTGGAATGATCTGATGAACTTTCGCTTCTCGGAAAATCCACTGTTGCGGGTACATCATCAAGATCTACCTTGGGCAGAATTTCCGGGTCGTCTTCCTGTGTTTGCCGTTCTGCCAGGTCCTGAGCCAGTTTCAATGTTCTTGCTTTATCATCTTCAGACATGGCTTTCTTGACGGCCGCAAGACGCATGACTTCATCTTTTTGTTCGCGTGCAGCGAGCCCTGTATCCGGTTTCATGGTCAGACGTACACGGTGCGGGTTATCGAGTAACAACCGTCGAGTCAGTTGCTTGATAAATTCTGGGTCTTTGATGTCTTCCCGCAATTGCTCCAGCGTAGGGTCGAGATCAAGCAGGGTGACCGGATCGCCACGGTGGATAGCTGATGAGAGTCCTTCCAGTATCAGCGACAGGCCATAGGGGTAACCATCGCCGCTGATTTCACGTTGTTGCAATTCCAGTTGATGTAATACAGCCTCCACATTTTCCTGGGGCACGCCTTCTTCAGCGACTTGTTCTATAACGTTCAGGATCAGTTTTTCTATGGCGTCCGATTTGCCGGGCCTGCAACCTTCGAGGCCACACATAAAGCTCATTTCCTTGTTGGAGTCTTCAAGGCCGCATAAGGGTGAAGGGGCCTTGCCCAGATCCGTGCTTTCCAGCGCATAGCGCAATGGTGAAGCGCCATTGTCCAGCAGTACGCTGGAGAGTAAATGTGCGCGCATGAGTGCCAGGGCGTCCGTACCGTTGCCCAGCAACCAACCCATAACGACATGGGTCTTGTCATCATCAGAATCGCTGTCGTCGATTGCATAGCAGTCCTCAAATGATTGCGGTGCCTGATAACGCCGTTCATTCTTGACGTCTATGGTTGTATCCTGGGCTTGAAAGCGTGATAAGGCGTTTTCCTCGAATCGTTTCTGGTGTTCATGGGCCGGGATATCGCCATAGGTCATGAAAACGGCATTGGAAGGATGGTAATGGGTCTTGTAAAAATCTTTCAGGTCTTCATACGTCAGGTCGGGGATATGCCTGGGATCACCGCCGCTATTATAATGATAGGTGTTAGTGGGGAATAATTTTTCCGTAAGCATTTGCCAGACAACATTCACCGGCGAGCTCATGGAGCCTTTCATTTCATTGAAGACTACACCTTTGTAAACAAGCTCTGTATCAGCATCATTGGATGTTCCAAATTCGACCCTGTGGCCCTCCTGGGAAAAGTCCAGCTCATGCAGGCGTGAAAAAAACACGGCATCAAGATAGACATCCAGCAGGTTATTAAAATCTTTTCTGTTTTGGCTTGCAAATGGGTAGGCTGTCCAGTCGCTACTGGTAAAGGCATTCATAAATGTATTCAGCGAGCGACGTACCATCATGAAGAAGGGATCGCGTACCGGGTAGCGCTCACTGCCGCATAGCACCGTGTGTTCCAGCATGTGGGCGACACCGGTAGAATCCGTGGGTACGGTGCGCAATGCAACAAGGAATACGTTTTCAGGATTGCTAGCGGCAAGATGATAATACTGTGCCCCGGTAACCTTATGCCGGTATTCTTCCAACGTGAGATTGAGTGATTCGATTTTTTGTGAACGCAGCCACTCAAAGGCCGGATGGGTGTCCGGGGATGAGGACGGAGCAGATTTACCTGCATCGCCATGGGTTTTGCTATGTATGGGTATCATATTAAATATATAGATCTTCTGAGGATAATGATTCCTTGTCCGGCTCATTGTAGCGGTAAAATCCGAACAACCAAACATCCTGTCATCCGGCAAGCCCTTGGCACAAGAGTGGAAAAATCAATACAGTGATAGCATTCGGGTTGTCGTCTTAATGCACGTTAGCAAGGAGCAGGGATATGGCAAGAGGTCGAATTATTACTTATAGAGGGGAAATTGCACGTTCCGGTATAGGCTTTGGTACTGCCATGGCCATCGCGATTTCCTGGTCTGTAAACAAGTCTATCCTGTGGGCCATTATCCATGGTCTGTTGTCGTGGATTTATGTGATTTATTTCGCCTTGTTTAAATAGCAACAGCCTCGCCCGTGGCGAGGCTTGATGGATCGGAAATATAGGAGTGCTTACTAGCGCAGAGCAAACCGATTCGGTGACAGTTTTTCTCGCAGCAATCTGGCCTGGAATTCCGCGGTCTTGTGGCCTTGCATTGAGGCCATACGATACCACTTCAGTGCCGTGCGGTCATTTTGTTCCACACCTTCTCCCTGGCGGTACATGTGACCCAGATGAAACTGTGCATCGGCATGGCCTTGTACAGCCAGCGGTTGCCAGACAGTCAGGGCCTTGTCTGGATGACCAGAAATATAATATGTCAGGCCTTCATCAAAGGGGTCGGCCTGGGCAGAGACAGCCGACAGCCCGAGTATCAGTGCTAAAGCAAGCGATTTGATTTTCATGGTGTGACTCCTCACATGCGATCAGTATTCATTACGGTTGCTGTGTCTTCATGTAAGGAACTATAGTTTGCGTTCCGAAAACACATTGTGATCGTATTCACACTTATAGAGATTGATATGAAAGATTTCTGGAACCAGCGTTATCAACAAAAGCATTTTGCCTACGGTAAGCAGGCCAATGCGTTTTTTTTGGCCTTTCTGGAATCCGAGTTGCCGGGGCGGCTGTTATTGCCGGCAGAGGGCGAGGGCAGGAATGCGGTGTCAGCGGCCCTCAGGGGCTGGCAAGTGGATGCCTTTGACTTCAGCGAAGAAGGCCGCAGCAAGGCCCTGAACCTGGCAAAACATAACGGTGTCGAGATCCACTATTCTTTGGCCAGTTTCCAGGATATGGATTTGGGCGAGAGCCAGTATGATGCCATTGCCCTGATCTATGCGCATATCCATGGAGACTATCGACGGGCCGCGCACCGTCAATTATTGCAACACCTGAAACCCGGTGGCCAATTACTGCTGGAGGCCTTTTCCAAGGAGCAGTTAAATTACAGTTCCGGTGGTCCGCCTGATATCGCCATGCTTTATACCGTTGAGGAGCTGAGAGAGGATTTTGAAGATTTGTCTCTGGACAGTCTGCAATGTAAAGAAATCCTGCTGGATGAAGGCAAATACCATCAGGGTCTCGGCAGCGTGATACAGCTACGCGCCCACAAACCCGCCTGATGGAGAAGGTCTCATCCATCGCGCCAGGCGAATATTCATTAGTTTGAAGAGTTTGCCGATATAACAATCCTGGAGGCAGTGGTTCAGGCCTATATGTCCAGCCGTGACGGTACCTCCCTCAAGCACAGGGCGGGTGAGTATCTGGGGGGTGTTGGTGAATATTTGGGCCTGGGTTACTGGGGTCTGGGTAATAGCACCCGGGTGCACGTCCATGACGACAACAATGAAATCCTGTCGGGAGTGGTTTATCTCAAGGTGGCGCCAGAATCCGGGGATCTGTTGCTGCACGACCTGGCAAGTGTGACCACAGTGGCGTCTAAGGTCGGCAGGGCACCCGGCCACCCTGCGGCGTCAACCGCAGCTGTCAGCCATCACCTATCTCTATCGCCTGTTTCTGGGGCTGAATTTCAGCATAAATCAGCATTGATCTGTCATGTTCCCCTATCCAACGTTGCGGGGCCTGCGCTCAGGGTCTAGTTTTTAGGTAAGGGGCCGAAAGAGCCTAGATAAGTATAAATCTATTCGGGAACACAGGATGACAATGGCTGCAACACAAAGATCAGGGAAAGATAATGCCCTGCCGTTGAGGTATAAGCTCGGTGAGTACGTCATTGAGTCCGTGCTGGGGCGCGGTGGTTTTGGTATTACCTATCTGGCGCGAGATACCAGTCTCAATTCACGCGTGGCCGTAAAAGAGTATTTCCCCCAGTCCATTGCCATACGTGCCAATGACATGACCATCATCCCGCGCCCGGAAGGCAACATTAAGGGGGCGGAGAGCTACCATTGGGGGCGCCAGGAATTTCTCAAGGAAGCGCGCGCCCTGGCCAGGTTCAAGCACAACAATATTGTTCGTGTGCTGCGTTTTCTGGAGGCCAATGGCACGGCCTATATGGTTATGGAGTATGAGGAGGGTGAGAGCCTGGCCGAGTATCTGCGCAAGCAAGGCGGTTTTCTGAATGAGCAATTGCTGCTCAGCGTATTCCTGCCGATACTCAGTGGTTTACAGGCCGTGCACGATGCCGGCCTGCTGCACCTGGATATCAAGCCCGATAATATTTATCTACGCAGCAACGGCAAGCCTATGCTGATTGATTTTGGCTCGGCACAGACCCGCAAGAAGGACTCGGAAGAAAATAGAAAGATTGCACTGACACCGGGTTATGCCGCCGTGGAACATTATCCCGATATCGGCCAGACGGGTTCCTGGACGGATGTCTACTCCATCGGCGCCACAATTTATCGTTGCATCACGGGCACGCAGCCGGTCGATGCACTGGAGCGGTACAAGGCCGTCAAGGCCAATCGCCCGGACCCCCTGAAAGCGGCCACCAGTATAGAGCGGCCACCGTATTCACCCTATATCCGCAAGTGCGTGGACTGGGCCTTGAAGCTGTCACCCAAGGCCAGGCCTCATACCGCCCATGCCTTGCAGGAAGGGCTGCTGGGCAAGGCCATGACCAATGAGAAGAAGCCGCAAAGCCAGGTCTATAGCTTTCGTTCGGGTTTTATTGGCTTTACCAAGGTCGCCGCTGGCATTACCAATGCGCACAAGAAAAAGCGCGGGCTACTGGAAAAACTGTTTATGACGGGTTTTGCCCTGTTGGTAATCTCCGTTGTAACCATCCAGATCATGACGCAATCCGGCGCCCTGACCGATGGAGATATTACAAAGGCCCGGCAATTGGGCCAGACATTTGTCGACGATCCGGTCGCCGCGGCCGGGTATTACGTCAGCAAGTGGCTGGGCGTACGACAACGGAAATACAACAAGACCACAACAGTCGACGACAAGGCGGTTGCGGAAAACAATACGCTTGCCACTAAAACAGTTTTTGAGATAGTGCCTTTTGAGCCGGAGAAGGTCCTGCGCCATACACTCAGCGGTCACCGTGCTGTGGTGCGGTCGCTGGCCTTTTTGATGGATGGCAGTCTATTGGCCTCGGCTTCCACAGACGGTGTGGTGAAGCTATGGAATGTCGAGACGGGCGCTGCCATGGGTGAAATCGGGACGGCCCAGCATGCATCGGCTGCCCTGGCCGTATCGCCGGATGGCAAGATACTGGCGTTGCCGGATAACCAGTTCAGTATTGCCCTGTGGGATGCCGAGGCCAATGAGCAGATAGGGCGCTTGTCAGGGCATAAGAACACGTTGCGTTACATGGCCTTTGCACCAGATGGCAAGACCCTGGTGTCGGTGGCTGCCGACAAGCAACTGATATTCTGGGATGTGACATCACAGAAACCCAAACGACAACTGGCCGAATTTGAGCATGAGTTGAATGCGCTGGCCGTTTCCGGTAACGGACGCCTGTTGGTAACGGTTGATGACAATGGCACCCTGGTTTACTGGGACATGAAAACAGCGCAGCGGTTATCGCATATCGAGACCCGGGCAGATGGGTTGAATGCCGTGGTGTTCTCGCCGGATGGTCGCTGGATGGCTGCGGCAGGTGGGGGCGGGTTTATCAAGGCCTGGAGCACAGGTATAAACCGTGATGACAGGTCTTTTATCGGTATCAAGAAACGTGTGACCGCTATCGCCTACTCACCGGATAATAAATGGTTATTGTCCGCCGGCGAGGACAATACCATCAGCATGTGGCGTCTCGATACAGGCGAGTTGGTAAAGACCCTGTCCGGTGCCGAGCGAGACCTACAAGCACTCGTGATCTCTGCCGATGGCAAGCTGCTGGCCTCGGCGGGTGATGATGCATTGATAAGGATATGGAAATAGGAGTAGGAATCAAGATCAGGCGCAGCTGTTTTGACCAATACGTTGCCCCAATTCCAGTTTGACGCCTTCCTTCAGCGATGCATCCCAGGTTACATTGTCACTCGCCAGCAGGATCACGGTGGAGCCGAGATTAAAGCGCCCCATTTCGGTGCCCTTATGCAGGTGAATATTGTCATCGCCAAACAGGGCATGACAAACACCGCCCTGTCCTTCATGCGGCATGGAGCCCTGCCAAACGGTTTCCATGGCGGCGACGTTGATAGCGCCTATCATGACCACGGCAATGGGGCCGGAAGCAGTCTCGAAGCAACAGACCAGACGCTCGTTGCGACTGAAGAGCTGCGGCACGGCCCTGACCGTATGCGGGGCAACGCTGAAGAGACGCCCGGGCAGGTATACGGTTTCCCTCAGGTCGCCGGCCAGGGGCATATGTATACGGTGGTAATCTTGCGGCGATAAATAGATGGTGGCAAAGCGTCCGTTGATAAAGGGTGCTGCCAGCCTTTCCTTACCACCCATCAGCTCGTGCAGACTGTAGTCTTGACCTTTAGCCTGAAAGATACGGCCTTCTTTGATCTTGCCAATCTGGCTGATGGTGCCATCCACCGGACTGACCCAGTTGTTGCTGCCTTCGTATATGGGCCTCGCCCCGGGTTTGAGCGCACGGGTGAAGAAGCTGTTGAGGGTGCCATAGGCATAACGGTCCGTGATCTCGGCCTCATCGAGATTGACGGGATTCAGGTAGAGATAAAGATCGATGAAACGATTTTTAATGGGTGGCCACTCTATACGCGCCAACGAATAGGATATCCGGGTGATGAGATGGGTGGGCAGAAGATAAAATGGCAGGGATTTGAGGAAATCGCTCAACGGGCAACTCGTAAATTCAGTAACAAAAGTCGGCGCATCATACCGGGGCCTGCATCGGCCTGCCAGCGATTAAGTGTGGATTATTACCAATTATCCGGTTTTCAGCAGACGCGCCTGGCGGGCGATGAGCAGCTTGCGCTTAAGCGAGAGTATCTCCTTGTCGAGATTCATGCCAAAGTTTTTATTGCAGTAATCCAGTAGTGGCATGGCGCGCAGGGCCAGGTCTATGGCAAAGGGCTGCATGCTGGCCGCGCGCGGCCCGCGCAGTGTGTTCAAGGCTGCATCCATGGCAGGTAGCTTGCCGATAGAAGACTTTAATTCTTCCTCCTCTTCTTCAGCGGCCACGGTCTTGGAGTGTTGTGCCGCCACCTTATCGGCAATGCAATCAAACAACTGGTCCTTTTTCATGGGCTTCAGAATGAAGTCATCGGCCCCACAGGCATAAGCGCGCTCACGGGTGATGTCG
Source organism: Gammaproteobacteria bacterium (assembly GCA_036986275.1). Lineage (GTDB taxonomy): Bacteria > Pseudomonadota > Gammaproteobacteria > Acidiferrobacterales > SZUA-150 > BTRG01. Next base: position 25,835 of record BTRG01000021.1, read on the forward strand.
TCATCGGTGCTGGTGATGACCACAATGGGCATGTTGCGCAGGTCTTCGTCTTCATCAGCGCGTACCCGGCAAATCAGGCTATAGCCATCCAGCTGTGGCATCTGGATGTCGGTGATGAGTAGATCCACCAGGGAGTTTTGCTTGAGTTGGCGCCAGCCGGCCTCACCGTCACCTGCTTCGATGATGTTGTAGGTGCCGCCTATCATCTTGAGGATGGTCTTGCGCACTACCCGCGAGTCATCGACGACAAGCACGTTGGATTTATCGGTTGAGAATTCGTTGTTCACCATATCCGGGTACTCTGCAAGGATGACGCCCTTCTTGATTAAAGCACCGAATTCGAACCTGACAACAAGAATTCAGCCTGTTTTCAGCGACTTGCGGTAGCTTGTTTCACTGAAGCCGACCTGGGGCCGCTTGATCAGTGGGGGCTGTTCCAGCATCAGGGCCATGGCCTGGCATTGTGTCAGGCCTGCGCGTTCTGTTTCGGTAATTGGCGCCAGTTGGTGCTGCGACGATTCAACAAGACCTCCCAACCCAGGGCCTGTCCCCATACTGTGAGTGCCTTTTTCGTCAGACCGTCTTCCCTTGAAGTCATGAAAGGTATATCGATATTTTTCACTACCAGCCATTTGTGCGCTTTGTGCACGGTGTCGCAATGCTTGATGCCGTAGAGTCGAATCATGGAGCGTCTTATCACTGGCCCAGCAGGGTTAACGACAATGCCGGCCAGTAGGTGATGATGAGCACGGCCGCCAGCAGGATAAAGAAAAATGGCAGCGTGGCCATGTAGATTTGCATGACAGGTTTATTGAAACGATAGCTGGCAATAAACAGATTCATACCCACTGGTGGCGTGAAATAACCGATTTGCATATTGGCCAGGAAAATAATGCCCAGGTGCACCGGGTCTATGCCATAGGCCATGGCCACCGGCAGCAGCAGCGGCGTGATGATAACCAGGGCCGAAAACACATCAAGCATGGTGCCTATGACCAACAAGAAGATATTGAGTAAGATAAGGAAGGTCAGTTTGCTGGAGACATACTCCTTGATAGTGTCGAAAATCTGTGTCGGTACATCGGCGTCTATCAGGTAGTTGGTCGACGCCAGCGATACGCCAAGAATGATCAGTATGGCGCCTACCAGTACCATGGAGTCGCGCATGATTTTGGGCAGCTCTTTTAGCTTGATTTCTTCATAGATAAAGACTTCAACAATTAATACATATAATGCCGTTACCGCCGCCGCTTCTGAGACAGCAAAATAACCACCATAGATACCTCCCAGAATAATAAACGGCATAGGCAGTTCCCAGGCAGTATCACGCAGGGCTTTGGCGAGGTTGTGCCAGGAGAAGGCGGAAATGGGTTTGGCGCTTTCGCGTCCCACCCACAGGCTATAGGCCGACAACAGCAACAGCATCAGCAGGCCGGGCATAATACCGGCAATGAACAATTCATCTATGCTGATTTGTCGGGGCAGGTTGAGCTGTTGGGCAATGACGCCATAGAGTATCAGCGGCAAGGAAGGAGCGAACAACAACCCCAGGCTGCCCGATGTGGTGACCAGACCGAGATTAAAATTATCTGGATAACCGGCTTGTTTCAATGCCGGGTATAATAAGGCCCCGAGCGCAATAATGGTGATACCCGAGGCGCCGGTAAAGGCAGTAAAAAAAGCGCAGGCCGTCAAGGAAACGATGGCCAGACCCCCCGGCATCCAGCCCAGCAGGGCATCGGTCAGTTGCACCAGGCGTTTGGGCGCATTGCTTTCGCCCAGCAAATAGCCGGCAAAGGTAAACAAGGGGATGGCCAGCAGTACCGGCATCTCGGCCACGCGATAAATCTCTATACCCAGCACTGACAAGTCGATCTCGGCCTGGGTGAAGCCCCACATGGCGCTGGCGGCAATAATGGCAAACAGGGGTGCACCCAACAGTGCCAAAATAATTAGAGCAAGGGCGATCAACATTTTCTGTCGTACCCTTTATTCATCAGGGCGATGATGTTGCAGAAGGTGAAATGGAGGTAGCGTAAGGCGATCACGCCAAAGGCAAAGGGTAGTATGCTTTGTGCCATCCAGGACGGTACACGTGCAAAGGCCATGGTGGCGGCCTCGTATTCAAAGGCGACAAACCTTGCCGTGTGGTAGGCAATCAGACCGGCAATAAGGGTGACGAATAAATCCAGCACTACTCGCACCATACATTTGTTTCTCGGCGATAAGGACCGACTGAACACATCAATAGAAATATGCCGGTCTTCACGGGCAGCGACCACGGCGCCCAGCATGCCTATCCACAACACCAGTATACGCAGCAGTGGCTCGAGTTCAGGCATGCCAGACTGAAAGACATTGCGTAGAATAATTTGCGTCGCGGCCAGGACAATCATGGCTGCCAGCATGAACACCAGCAACGCATCCACGACGCGGGAGATCAGGTATAACGGTCGTTTGAGACCGGGCCAGCGCTTCGGTGGGCCGGCCTTAGTTTCCTGTGGCGGTAACAGGGTGCTTCTTCCGGTAAGTGGCGAGGTGGGTGTCGATAGCCTTAAGCATGGCCTTCGAGTAAACCTTGTCCTTGATTAATGTCTGTATGGCCTTATCGGCTGCAGCACGCAGTTCTTTCTTGTCCTCTGCGCTGGGGTTGATGTACTTGATACCTTGTTTGATCAGGGCTTGCTTGGCCTTGATATTGTCTTCACGGCTACGCTTGTTCAGTATCTTGAAAGTTCGCGTCATTATATCGCGGACAATCTTTTGGTCTTCGGGTTTGATCTTCATAAAGGCTTTTTTACTGATGACCACCGAACCAGAGGAATAAAACAACGGCATGCTGTTGACATATTTCAGTTTGCTATGCCATTGCAGGGCAAGGGTGAAGGTGGGTGTAGAGCCTACGGTAGTAATCAGACTGGTTTGCAGGCCCGTCAGCACATCGGTCAGTGGTAATGGTACTGGAGAGATGCCCAGCTTATCCAGCAATGTCATGGAGATGACATCACCTTCGGGCGCCCAGACTTTTTGTTTGCGCAAATCCGAGGCACGGTAAATGGGGGTTTGTGACATTAAATAGGAAAAGCCACCTTCGGCCAGACCAAAGCTGATGTAGCCCTTTTTATCCAGGCTTTTAATTATCTGGTCATCCATGTGTTCGCGAACATAATCCACTTCACTAAAGGACCGGAAACGCAGCGGTAAACTATACATCTGGCTATCAGGACTAATCCGTGCCAGGCCGCTAGTGGTCAAGGCAGCACCCTGTAATTGACCGATACGCATCTTGCGTAACACGCTCTTTTCATTACCCATGATGCCGCCGGGGTAAAACTTGAACTTAACTCTATTATTGGTTTTTTGCTGGATCTCCTTGGCGCCATTGCGCATCTGCATCATCCAGCTGCCGCCATCCGGTGCCAGCGTGGCTATCTTCAATATCACGGCCTGTGAGGCCAGGGGCAACACAAGGGTGAAGAGTAAGAGGAAAGTTAAAACAGCTCGCATGGCCATCTCCTAAAAATATTCCTTGGCATTGGCCAGTAATTCTCTGGCCCGTTTTTGGGCAAGGACATTAAACAAGGTAAAGCCCGGTTGTTTGGGGTCGGCTTTGAGGACGTTGTTTAACAATTTATCATGCAGCTCCTGATTAAAGACCAGGCGGGCATAGTTTTCGGCGAAGTGTACTTGTGTCATCAGGTTTTTCCCATGCGACAGCGCCACGGCCTTTTCAAAATGTTTACGCCCCAGCTCCGGTTTTCCACCTAGTGCCGGTGGCAGAAAGGTTGTCATAAGCCCGAGATAATGATGGGCGCCGCCCTGATCGTGGTCATTATCCAGAGCGACGACCCTTTCCATGCAGGCCTTGATCTTGGGCAGGTCGGCGATGGCGTTCCAGTCCTCTTTATTTGCTTGCAACCAGCCGGCCCAGGCGACAGTGAAACCATAGAGATCAGCGACATCGTCCTTGCTCCAATCCCGCAGTGTTTTTTGGAATTGGTCGAAGGGTTTGTCCAGGGCCTGGCAGAAATTCTTGTGCGTCAGACAGACAGCTTGTGTCGCATAACCCTTGGCTCGTGTGGACATACGTTGAGCGCGCTCCGGCTCCTGAACGAACACCGAGGCATAGGCGATATAGAGTCGTGCACCGGCCAATAACGCGCGTGGGTTGCTGGCATCCCCCTCTATCAGGCTATCAAGTAGCAAGAGATAAGATGGCGCGCCATCGGCCACGGTTTGTGGGTCATCCTGGTTCATGATGGCGCTACTGAGGTTATTGGCGAGCCCCAGGGCGGCTGAAGTCATCATGCCGGCACAGCCATTGAGCAACAGGAAGGCGGAAATAATAAGCAGGGGCGTGCGTAGTGAGTGTGGCATGACCGTGTCGGGCATTCCTTACTTTTGGGGCAAGCTAATCGCTTTTGTCCGCGGACGCAAGCGGCAAGTTCACATCAGCGCCCCCTGAACGATGAGTGTCGTCGGGACAGGACGCTAGGCCGTCAGCGTGCTCACGCCAGTCTCGCCGCCCAGTATCATTACATCGGCTGGATGCATGGCAAACAGGCCATTCGTGACTACGCCGGTCAGGTTATTCAGCCTGGCCTCTAACTCCGGAGGGTTGATGATGTCGAGGTTGTGTACGTCGAGTATTTCGTTGCCATTGTCAGTCATAAAGCCTTCGCGCAATATCGGTTCGCCGCCGAGTTTGACGATCTCACGCGCTACCAGGCTGCGCGCCATGGGGATGACTTCCACTGGCAAGGGGAAGGCGCCCAGTATGTCGACCAGTTTGGACTCATCGGCGATGCAGACAAACTTCTCACTGGCGGCGGCGACAATCTTCTCACGTGTCAGCGCACCGCCGCCGCCCTTGGTCAGGTACAGGTGTTTGGTCGCTTCATCAGCGCCATCCACATACAGACTCAGACCGCCGGTGTTGTTCAGCTCCAGAACGGGTATGCCGTGGCCGCGTAACCTTTCTGCCGAGGCCTCAGAGCTGGCTACCGTGCCGTCGATCTTGCCTTTGATAGTAGCCAGGCCATCGATAAAGTGATTCGCTGTCGAGCCCGTGCCAACGCCGACTATGCTGCCGGATTCTACGTAATCCAATGCGGCCAGTGCCGCGGCCTTTTTCATATCGTCCTGGGTCATAACTTGAATCTCTATCGCTTTCTTAAAAAGGGTGGCTGAGCATACCGCCAATCGAAGGCCGAATGAAGGCCAACACCAGCACCAGCAGTTCGCACGCAGGCAAGGGTCTGTTACGCTAGTGCCATGAAAGATAAGTACTTAAAACGCATCCTCAAGGCACAGGTCTATGACATCGCCGAGGAAACGCCACTGCAGCTGGCGCCGGTGTTGTCGCAACGCTTTCGCAACCATGTCTGGTTGAAGCGTGAAGACGAACAGCCGGTGTTTTCCTTCAAGCTGCGTGGTGCCTATAACAAGATGGCTACGCTGGATAAAGCAGCATTAAAGAAAGGCGTCGTTGCCTCCAGTGCCGGTAACCATGCCCAGGGTGTGGCCCTGGCCGCCGCTCGGCTCAAGACCCGTGCCACTATCGTTATGCCCAAGACCACGCCTGAGATTAAGGTTGCTGCCGTGAAGGCGCTGGGCGGTCGCGTGGTCTTACAGGGTGATAATTACGATGCGGCTTATGAGCACGCCGTTACCTTAGAGCAGGAGAAAGGCCTGACTTTCATCCACCCCTATGACGACCCGGATGTGATTGCCGGTCAGGGCACGATTGCACAGGAGATCCTGAGGCAACACCGTGGCCCGCTGGATGCCATCTTTGTACCCATCGGTGGCGGTGGGCTCATCAGCGGCATTGCTGTCTACATCAAGGCGCTGCAACCGGAAGTGAAAATCATTGGCGTGGAGTCCACCGATGCCGATGCCATGAATCGCTCGCTCACCGCCGGCAAGCGTATACAGCTGCAACACGTCAGTCTGTTTGCAGATGGTACGGCCGTAAGGCAAGTCGGTAAGGAGACCTTCAAACTGGTCAATGACTACGTGGATGACATCGTCGTCGTCACAAATGATGAGATCTGTGCCGCCATCAAGGACGTATTCGAAGACCAACGCTCGGTGCTGGAGCCGGCCGGGGCCCTGTCAGTTGCCGGCATGAAGCGCTATATCAGTGATAACAAGCTCAAGGGTAAGTATTTAATCGCGATTGCCTCCGGTGCCAATGTCAACTTCGACAGGTTGCGCCATGTGGCCGAACGCGCCGAGATCGGTGAACGCCGCGAGGCTGTATTGGCTGTAACCATACCTGAGAGGCCCGGGAGCTTTCGAAAGTTCTGTTCCATCGTCGGCAAGCACGGCATTACGGAGTTCAATTACCGTTATGACGACCCGGCCTATGCCCATGTCTATGCCGGTGTGCAGGTCCCTGACCCCAGGGAGCAGAGACGTATCATGGCGTTTCTACGCAAAGAGGGCTACAAGGTGCTGGATATGACCGATAACGAGATGGCAAAGCTGCATATACGCCATCTCGTTGGTGGTCGCGCGCCACAAGCCGAGCACGAAATACTCTATCGCTTTATCTTCCCCGAGCGCCCCGGCGCCTTGCTCAACTTCCTGCGCAAGATGGAATCAGGCTGGAACATCAGTTTATTCCACTACCGTAACCATGGCGCCGATTTCGGTCGCGTACTGGTGGGCATGCAGGTACCACCGGAAGACAAGAAAAAGTTTAAGACATTCCTTGAGAACGTCGGCTACGACTATGTTGATGAAACTGAGAACCCTGCTTACAAATTGTTTCTAAGTTAGAAAAAATATTCTGGCAAGTTTTGTAGTAAGGAGACGATCACGGAACAGTACAAGAAGGACGTCCTCATCAACACATAACCAGAAGTTCCAGTTTGAGCATCAGCTGGAGTCTATGAAAATCCATAGGTAACAGTTTAAAATACCGCAAGAGCAGGATGAAAAGACCAGCAGGATTCAGGGTTATGCTGTGTCGGTGCTATTTATCATTATCGCCCACCTTACGTAGTTGATCTTCAGGCAGTTGACGGTGGTCGACGATTCTGGCCCACTTTCCACCATGGATAAAAAGTCATACGAAGAAAGGGAAAAGCAAATCATTGACCGGTACATATACTTAGCACCGGGTAAGTGGGATGCCAGGATTGCCCACAGCGCTTACTTAATTACTGCTGCTTCTTTCGTTACCTATGGTTTATTCAATGAGGATTTAATCGCTGTAACTATGGGTGGGATCGCTTTATTGGCTTATGCAGTTGGGCTCTTTTTGAAAATAAAGAAGCGCAAATCCGGACTTATTGCGAAGTCAGAAAAAAAAGAAAATGACTAAGCACATTTATTACGCATCTAAATTATGAATAAAGGATCGCTGACAATTGGTGGTATTGCCAAACCGGCAAATGTGGGCGTGGAACATTGTGTGCCTATCATGCTGAAAATGATTCGAGCTGTATGTTCAGAGGACATGAAAAAGGATGCCGCTGTAAAATCAGCCATCGTAGCTATATGTTGAGTGGGATGAGAGCCGTGCCAGAAGATTACCCGCTGCTGGACCTGCAGCTTAGCACTACCTTTGATATGATAATTCTTCCGTAGACAAGTGCGGAACTTTATCAAGCAGTCTTTTTAATAAGGCGTATTCCTTCGGTATGTTCGATCAGGAAACGCCTTTTTTCAGGAAAACGAACATGTAAAACCCTCGTCTTACTGCGATGAGTGTGTTTAATTTCGATTGTGTGGGGATGTGTTGTACTTGCATCCTGATGTTATGAATATTTTAGCAACATCTGATAGATTTTATCTTTCAGGCGGCCTCTTCTTTTTTTCATTTCAGTGAATGTTAAATCACCGATAGGTGAATCGTGTAATTCAATGACGCGAATTTCTTTATCAAGTGTATCATATTCCCTGGAAATTTTACTAAAGTGCATATCTTCTGCTATTAACTTATCGATTAATTCACGCTTTTCAGGAAATTCCTGATGTACACTATGATTTTCACCCAACATCTATCTCTATACCTTTGTTATTTCTAAATATTCAATACTAATTACTTTGGATTTAATATTCAGTCTGTCTTCAGGTTTAATGGTTTTGGATTATTTAAATAAACATAAACAACCATTATACTCGCAATTATTGCACTTATGCCCAGATTATTCAGCATATTACGCGACACAGCAATAACAACGAGTAGCAAAATCAATAAAAGTGTATTTCGTCGTAATGGCCAACGTTCACTGCTGGTCTGGGCCTGTTGTGCGATCAGCAACACCGGTAACAAGTATAGTGTAATACTCACGCTGAAGAGTAGTGCAATATCAGGCACGGCCAGGTTGCCGACGATATTTTGTCTTAATGCCGATGCGAACAGCGCCAAACCGATAAATATGAACAAATGGCCATATATAATAAGATGAGCCGCGCCCAGTTCCCGATTTATGACGACACGCTCAACCACTTCAAAGTAGTGCCACCAGACTGCAGCAAGACTGATAAAGCCAAGTAAGGCAATCATTAAAACACTCACTGTCATGTCTTTAGGGTTAAGTGCACTGGTTAAACTTGCAACAGATTCTCCCAATAGGATGATGACTAATAAACCAAATCGTTCTGGCAAGTGATGTTTGTGAACACTT
>BTRG01000022.1:0-33176 GCA_036986275.1 Gammaproteobacteria bacterium
CCGGCATTGGTAATGCGCACGAACTCTGCCTGGGTACGCATGGTCTCGAGGTTGGCGCAGCCGGTATAGCCCAGGCTGGAACGCAGACCCCCCATGAGCTGATGGATGATATTCACCATGGCGCCCTTATATGGCACACGCCCTTCCACGCCCTCAGGCACCAGCTTGTCAGGATTCTTGGTGCCGTCCTGAAAATAACGGTCACTGGAACCCTCTGACATGGCCCCCAGGGAACCCATGCCGCGATAGCTTTTGTAAGAGCGCCCCTGGTAAAGCTCGACCTCGCCCGGGGATTCATCGGTACCGGCAAGCAAACTGCCCACCATGACGCTATAGGCGCCGGCGGCAATGGCCTTGGCCACATCGCCGGAATAGCGCAGGCCCCCATCAGCAACCAATGGCACACCGGTATCCTTGAGCGCCTCGGCCACATTAGCCACGGCGGAGATCTGTGGCACACCGACGCCGGCCACCATGCGTGTGGTACAGATCGAACCCGGTCCTATACCGACTTTCACGCCATCGGCCCCGGCTTCCACCAGCGCCAGCGCGGCGGCGGCGGTAGCGATGTTACCGCCTATAACCTGGGTATCAGGAAAATGCTGCTTCACCCATTGCACACGGTCCAGTACGCCTTGTGAATGGCCGTGGGCCGTATCTACGACAATGACGTCCACTTCGGCCGTCACCAGGCCTTGCACGCGTTCATCCGTCCCTTCACCCACACCCACGGCGGCGCCGACGATCAGACGGCCATCGCTGTCTTTGGCGGACAGGGGGTGCTCGCTGGACTTCTGTATGTCCTTGACCGTAATCAGGCCCTTGAGTCCGAAGACGTCATCCACCACCAGGACCTTTTCGATACGGTGCTTGTGCAACAGGCCCAACACTTCCTCGCGGTCGGCCCCTTCCTTGACCGTGACCAGCCTGTCCCTGGGTGTCATGATATTGCTGACCGGCTCCTCAAAGCGGGTAGCAAAACGCAGGTCCCTGTGGGTGACGATGCCCACGAGGTTAGCGCCGTCCGTCACCGGCACACCGGAGATATTATTGGCCCGGGTCAGCTCCAGCACCTCGCGGATGGTGGCATCGGGCCGCGTCGTGACGGGGTCATTAATGACACCGCTTTCGTATTTTTTTACCTTGCGGACTTCATCGGCCTGCTGCGCGGCCGTCATATTTTTGTGAATAATACCGATGCCGCCTTCCTGGGCCAGGCAGATGGCCGCTCGCGACTCCGTGACCGTATCCATGGCCGCGGAGAGCAGGGGCAAATTTAACCTGATCTGACGGGTTAGCAGGGTGGAAAGATCGACATCCCGGGGTAAAACCGTGGAATGGGCCGGGACCAGGAGGACATCATCAAATGTCAGGGCTTCTTGTGTAATTCGCATAGCCTATTATACGGAGCCTTGATAGTGACGTAAATACAAGTCAAACCGGGACATGTTCGAGGACAATATATAACTGCCCAAGTAGCGATACGAAGCGGTCTGCAATGCTTGACGTGACCTTGCGAGTGCATTAGGGTCCCCAAACGGTATATCGCCTATAAAAAAATTAGATAAAGTACTTCAGTACTGAACCATCGCAGGAGGAAAACCTAAATGAAGAAAGTATTAATTGCTGCAGCCGTAGCCCTTGCCCTTGGTGGGTGTGCCAGCAACGGCGGTCCGTCCTTTAGTGAGGTCGTAGCCCAGGCCGAAGCTGAAATGAAAGTTGCCAAGGGTATGGATTATCTCTGGCGCAACACTGGCAAGATCCTGAAAAAAGCCAAAGCCGCGGAAAAAAAGAACGATCATAAAAAAGCCATGAAACTGGCCAAAAAGGCCCTGAAACAGGCCAAAGACGCCCAGCAGCAGGCCAAGGACAATGCCAACCCAAAGGTCTACTATAACTAGGCTGACTACGTTGTGATTAAAAAAGCCGGGGCTACCCGGCTTTTTTTTTACACGCTTGCCTGGATGAACACGTGCACATTCCGTGAAAGCCGAAGGTCGAAGAATATTCAGCGTCTCACAGTTTATGCGCGAGGCGCGGTCCTTGTTGGAAACCAGTTTTCCACTGATCTGGCTGGAAGGTGAAATCTCCAACCTGGCCCGACCCGCTTCCGGTCACCTCTACTTCTCGCTCAAAGACAATGACGCCCAGGTACGCTGCGCCTTGTTCCGGAACCAGTTACGAAATCTGCGCTGCCGGCCCGAGGACGGTCGTCAGGTGGTCATCCGCGCCCGCGCCAGTCTGTATGAAGGTCGGGGAGACTTCCAGCTTATCGTCGAGGCCATGGAAGATGCCGGTGAAGGAGCCTTGCAGCGGGCATTCGATGCGCTGAAGAACAAGCTTCAACGGGAAGGGCTATTTGATGCATCTCTGAAACGCGAACTTCCTCACTTGCCAAAGCATATTGCCGTCATCACGTCACCGTCTGGCGCCGTTATCCACGACATTATCACAACCCTCGGCAGGCGCTTTCCCGCGATACCGGTCCTGCTCTACCCGGCCAGTGTACAAGGCGATGCCGCCGTAAAAGAGATTGTGCATAACTTGCAGTTAGCCTCTAAACGTCACGACTGTGATGCGCTGATACTGGCCCGTGGTGGTGGTTCACTCGAAGACCTGCAGGCATTCAATAGCGAAGACGTGGCTCGCGCCATACGCGCCTGCGACGTCCCGGTGGTCACGGCAGTCGGTCATGAAACAGATATATCCATTGCCGATTGGGTAGCCGATGCGCGCGCACCGACCCCTACGGCGGCAGCCGAAATGCTGAGCCCGAATCAGGCCGAACTACAGACGCAATTACATACATTGCAACATCGCGCTATTACGATTATAAACAGCCATCTACAGGCACGACAGCAGAGACTGGATCTTGCGACTGTCAAACTGGTGCAACCCGATGAACGTATCACGCGCATTCGGCATCGCATGCAGCGCGCCCTGCTCGCGTTGCAACATGCACGAGAGGGGTGCATAAGACATAAAGTGGAACAGCTCACATCGCGGCAGCACCGGCTGCAACAATGCTTACCCAGTATTTCCGTGGATAACCGGAAACAGCAATTGAAATTTATCTACTACCGCCTGCAACAAGCTATCCACCAACGGCAGGAAACCGGAAAACAGCGTTGGCTGCATGTAAGCCAGGAGTTACAAACGTTGAGTCCGCTTGCCACACTAAATCGCGGCTATGCCATACTGAAAGAAAAAGAGACGGGCTCCATCATCAAGGACAGCTCCCGGCTTAATACCGGAGACAAAATCAAGGCACAACTCGTGGACAGTGCGCTGGAATGTACAATAGACAGCATCTCGCCCGGCAAAGAATCACTACTGGCAAAATGATCCATTCCGGCATTCAGCGCACCCCGATCCTCTCCCGAATACTTCTCACCCTGCTAACCTTGTCAGGCGCGTTCTCTTCTCGCGTATCTGAAGCCATAGCATTGCCAAGCCATTCACCCGTCCCGGGGGGCGTGGTGGTAATCTCCATATATGAAAGCCACAGGGCGCAGCCGCATGCCTTTTTCGAAGGCAGGCGGGTCCTGGTCACGGAAAACAATGGCCGCTGGTTCGCCGTGATAGGCCTGCCACTGGATATCGCTGCCGGTACTCACCAGGCCTACGCCGTCACCGCCAGCGGTCTGCAAACCGAGCTTGCTTTTACTGTTCAGGGGAAAAAATATCCACAACAACGCTTGCGCGTTAAAAACAAACGTCATGTTAACCCTGATCCGGACCAGCTGGCCCGTATTATCCGGGAACAGAGAATCATCAAGGGCACATTGAAGATCTGGACCGATACAGTCAACCTGTCTTCATTAAAATTCGACCTGCCTGTGAACGGGCGCATCAGCAGTCGCTTTGGTCTTAGACGCTTCTTCAATGGAGAATCACGCAAACCTCATAGCGGTCTCGACATCGCCGCAACAAAGGGGTCGCCCATCAAGGCCCCCGCCAATGGAATCGTCATTGACACTGGCTCATATTATTTTAACGGCAATAGCGTCTTCATAGATCATGGTCAAAACCTGATCACCTTCTACAACCATCTGGATAGAACGGATGTCAAGGTGGGAGACCGTCTGCAACGCGGTCAAGTACTGGGGTATATAGGAAACAGTGGACGGGCCACAGGCCCGCATTTACATTGGGGGGTCAGCCTGAATGATGCGCGTGTCGATCCCGAGCTCTTCCTGAACAGGCCTAACAAGTAAACGAATAGAATAAACCACCCGCCACAAGCTCACGGGGCGGCTTTAGCCGCGATAGCAATGATTCGCGGCTAAAGCCGCTCCTGCAATTTCGTCGCAATCGGTGAGGAATAGGACCCCAAGGGATTTAGTCTTTCGATAAATATTCAATGATTCTTTTGGCGCCTTCTTGCCATTGCTCAAGCTGTACACGCCATTGCGGCCAATGCTGTTGTATTTCTGGCCAATAATAATATGCCGCCCCGGCACCGCCGCCCAATAACGACAGCACAACTAACCATTTAATCGTTTTCCAGGGCTTGTGGGTATTCCGTTTCTTCGTGCCCGATTTTTCAACAGACGCTTCATTTACGGCCAGGGAAGATTTATTGGTAATACTGGATTTACCGATCAGGGCATCTTGTAACGCTCTCGCGGACTGCGGTCTGTCTGTAGGAAAGCACTGCATGGCCCATTCCACACAGGACAGGAAACGGTCCTGGTATTTCCCCTTACCGATATGACTGGCGGGTGTCATGGGGTCGGTTTGTATCTTCAATATCATCTGGTAACGCTCCAGTGATTCCGTCGGCCTCTTGCCTTTGATACAGCGATAAAGACTGGCGCCTACGGCATAGACATCCGTCCACGGCCCCTGCTTGCCTTTATCCGGATACTGCTCTATGGGTGCATAACCTGGCGTTAACACGGTTCGTGAACCATGGCCGCTCAGCGCCTGGCGGGCAGAGCCGAAATCAATCAGCATAGGGCTACCGTCCTCACGCAAATAAATATTGTCGGGTTTGATATCGAGATGTAATAGACCGGCCTCGTGCACTGCCTGCAGACCATTTAGAATAGGCAGGTAAATCTTCAACATCTCGCTTTCATCCAGGCGATTGCCGTGCAGACGCAAATACTGACCCAGGCTTTGCCCCTCCTCATATTCCATCACCATATAGGCCGTTCCATTGGCCTCCATGAAACGTAATACGCGCACAATATTGCGATGTTTGAATTTGGCCAGGGCCTGCGCCTCCTGCAGGAAACGTTTCAGTCCCCAGTGATAGTCCCTAACGGCATCGCGTGCATCGAGGTCCGGGACAATCTGCGTTTGACCGTCGCGTGAGGCCAGGTCATGCGGAAGATATTCCTTGATCGCCACATTGGCGCCCAGGGAAGTATCGGTGGCCAGATAGGTGATGCCAAAGCCACCGTAACCCAGTACCGACTCTATTTGATACTCAGCCAGTTGCTCGCCGCAGGGCAATGCATTCTTATGAAAGGCACTCACAGTGTTTTAGATGATTCCGATGTTATTGTAATTATTTGATGGCAAACCCATTTTCATGATTACAGTATAGAGCAGTCCTTGGGGGCGTGAAGTGCAAGATTTACTCTTATTTTTCATAGGCTTATTTCCTGCGACGCCTGCCAGCTCGGGCAGACTGTGTGTGCTTTTTTAAACCTTTGCGACGCTGATAAGGGTTCTCGCTCTGCTGAAAATCCAGTCTCACAGGTGTGCCCCACAAGCCAAAGGCCTTGCGGAAGGCCTTCACCAGATAACGCTGATAACTTCGCTTCACCTGATCCACTTGATTGCCATGTATGACGATGGTAGGCGGGTTACGCCGGCCCTGGTGGGCAAACTTCAGTTTGATACGACGGCCCTTGACCATCTGCGGGGGCGTCTTTTCCACGGCGCGTTGCAGCACACGGTTGATAACATTGGTAGGCAGTTGTTTATTGGCCGCGGCAAAGGCCCGGTCTACCGAACGCAGAATGTTTCCTATGCCCTGTTTCTTTAGTGCTGAAATAAAATGCATTTGCGCAAAGGAGAGAAATTGTAATCGCCTGTCCAGCTCCGACTCAACGTCTTCTCGGTCTTCCTTTGTGACCTTGTCCCATTTGTTAACGGCGATCACCACGGCGCGGCCCCGCTCCAACACAAAACCTGCCAGGGATGCATCCTGGTCGGTGACACCCTCGCTACCATCAATGAGCAAAATGACAACATTCGCCTCATCAATAGACTGCAATGTCTTGACGACGGAAAACTTTTCCAGGGTTTCATTTATTTTACCGCGCCGGCGTACGCCTGCGGTGTCAATCAGGATATAGTCCCTATCTTTGCGCGTAATCGGTATGCGTATGCTGTCCCGGGTCGTGCCCGGCTGATCAAAGACCAATACCCGGTCTTCTCCAACCAGGGCATTCACCAGTGTCGACTTGCCCACATTGGGACGTCCGACGATCGCCACATGCGGGCAATCCGCTTCTTCTTCTTCGGCCGGTTCGGGAGCAAACCCCGCCAGCACATGTTCCAGCAAGGCCGACACACCCTCACCATGTGTGGCCGAGATGCTGACCGCCTCCATAAGGCCCAGTTCATGGAAATCAGCCATCACGATATCGTGATCCAGGCCCTCGGCCTTGTTCACTACCAACTGGGCGCCGACCTGTTTACGCCGTAAGGTATCAGCAATATCGCGATCCAGGGGGTTTAAACCTTCACGACCATCAACAATAAACAAAACAATATCGGCCTCCTCAACAGCCGACAACGCTTGCTGCGAAACCAGATCGAGTATTCCGGAACGATCAGTACGACGACTGATAGCAGTACTGCCGGTATCGGCAATACCACCGGTATCGATCACTATAAACCGGTGCTCATACCAACTACCATTGCCATACTGACGATCACGGGTAAGCCCGGGCTCATTCGCCACCAGGGCGTCGCGTCTATGGGTAAGACGATTAAACAATGTGGACTTGCCGACATTGGGCCGACCCACCAAGGCAATAACAGGTATCATGAATTCTGAAAATACGGCAATTGTTACCGTGTCTGGATTTACATTATATTACTGCAAGGTCACCGCGGCCAAATCACCATCTATATTGCTCACATACAGCACGGGGCCATCAACAATCGCGGCGGAACGTATGGGGTCATTGCCTATCTGGTATCTTGTCACCATGGCGCCTGATTCAGCGCTCAACCAGTGCACATAACCTTCATAGTCGCCGACAATAATATAACCGTTCATAACCGCAGGTGCATTCAGTATCCTGCCCTGCAGTTGCACCTGACGCCATACTGTCGATCCAGTGGCCTGTTCCAGTGCCCACACCGAATCACTGTCATCGGTAACGTATATATTTTTATCGTCTACCGCCAGACCTGTGAACGTTGATATATCGCGTGACCACACCTTGCGACCGGATCGCAAATCGATGGCCACCAGCTTGCCCTGGTAACTGCCAACAAATAATAAATAGCCCTTCACCAGCGGCTGTATATCCACATCGATCAGCCTTTCAATTTCATTACGTCCTTGCGGATGGGCCACGGTCATCTCCCATAGCTGGCGCCCTTTATCGAGACTCAGCGCCGACAAGGTGCCCGTGGAAAAGCCTGTGACGACCGCATTCTGGACGATCAATGGCGTGGCGGTACCGCGCAGACTCAGTGAAGGTCCGTCACGCCGATAGACCCACAGGCTTTTTCCATCGGCTTCGCTTAAGGCATGGACCTTGCCATCTATGGTCTGCACGATAACCGTCTCACCGTCGGTTACCGGTGGCGCCAGAATCTGACTGGAAACATTCTGTTGCCAAATAACCTTATGGGTTTCAATCGAGATCGCGACCACCTGCCCCTTGCGTGTCCCCAGAAACAGATTCGAGGATGAAGCGCCCAGGCCGGCCGTGACTTCCCGATCCAGATCGATTACCCATAATGTATCGCCTTTGTCCTGATCAAAGGCAGTCAGATCACCATCCGAGTCCACCGCATAAAGGGTGCCACCGCGCAACACCGGATCCAGACGTACATATTTGTCTTCATCTATGCTGCCAAAATCCTGTGACCATATTTCCTTGACCTCGAACCTGGCGGTCAGGTCTTTAAGTGGTGCCGGCTCAATCCTGTTACTGGTACTAAAGCAAGCGCTTAGCAAAAAAAATACGGGCAACATCCATAATGATTTCATGTGTTGTCAAGCCCCCAGGTCGGCCAGTTTCTGCTCGATAACAAAACGATAGCCTGAGTTGGGCTGCAGGGTCGCCAGGGCCTGGCGGTAGGATTTCCTGGCGGCTTCACGGTCACCCAGCTTCACCTTCAAATCACCCGTCAACTCGGCATACGCCGACTCAAAGCCAGCGGTATCGGTCACCTGCACCAACAAATCTAACGCCGGCTGATACTTGTTGTCTGCCTTTAACTGGGCCGCCAGTCTGAGCCGGGCCGTATGTTGCAGGCCTGCTTCTGAGGCATTTTCCATGGTCCACCGTAGGTGCTGCAGGGCTTTATCTGTATTGCCCTGGTCATATGCCTTCTTGGCCAATAACAAGGCAGCCAGTGCGGAGTAAGGTGTGGCACTGTAACCGGCGATTAACTGTTTACCCGTTTGCGCTGCTGCTGCCGCTTTGCCGGCTTTAAGCTGCTGCTGCATTTGATCATAAAGTGAGGAGGCCGACTCGCTGCGCTCCTTTGTGTAGTACTGCCAGTACTTGTTGCCCCCGAGTATGCTGGCGCCCAGCACCACGCCCACAACAATGGCCGTGCCATACTCCTTCCACCAGGCCTTGAGGGCCTCAACCTGTTCTTCTTCAAAATGATGATCGCTCAATATACTCTCCTATTAACCCTGGCGTGCCGCCGCAAGATGTTGCTGAACAGCTTCAATAATATTCGGTTCCGCGACAAACTCTTGCGCCGCATCATGCCTGAGTTGCTTGACGCCAACAACGCGTTTGGCGCACTCATCTTCACCTATGATCAGCGCCAACTGACTGCCGCTCTTGTCCGCCTTTTTCATCTGACTCTTCATACTGCCGCCACCACAATGACAGAGCACGGCAATATCCTCATTTCGCAGGCGTTCGGCTATTTTCATGCCCCATGCCTCAGCCGTCTCATTCAGCAATACCATGTACACATCGGTTTGCGCGGGGCGGCTTATAATCCCCTCCAGGCTCACCAGTTCCAGCAAACGCTCAAGGCCTATGGCGAAACCCGCGGCCGGCATGGCCTTTCCGCCCAACCGCTCTACCAGACCGTCAAAGCGACCCCCCGCGCAAACGGCACTTTGCGCCCCCAACTTGTCTGTCTTCCATTCAAACACCGTGCGTGAATAATAATCCAGGCCACGAACCAGCGAGGTATTAATCTCAAAATCTAAGCCCGCGTCTTTCAGGTAGGCCTGCAGACGTTCGAAGTGGGCAAGAGATTCGGTATCCAGAAAATCCAGTAATCGTGGCGCATGACTCACCACCTGCTGCACATCCGGGTTCTTGCTATCCAGCACACGCAAGGGATTGCGCTGCAGCCGGTCGAGGCTGTCAGTATCCAGTTGATCGCGGTGTTGATTGAGATATTCAACCAGGGCGACCCGGTGTACCGCACGTGCCTGGCTGCTGCCCAGGGAATTCAGTTCCAGTGTCAAACCCCGCAGTTCCAACCGCTGCCACAAGCGGGCCGACATCAATATCAGCTCAGCGTCGATGTCGGGTCCCGGCATGCCAAAGGCCTCGACACCGACTTGATGGAACTGCCGGTAACGCCCTTTTTGCGGGCGTTCATGCCGAAACATGGGGCCGGCATACCAAAAACGTTGCATCTGATTATGCAGCAAACCACGTTCAATGCCCGCCCGCACGCAGGCTGCCGTGCCTTCGGGACGCAAGGTCAGGCTGTCACCATTACGGTCCTCAAAGGTATACATCTCCTTTTCAACAATATCGGTAGCCTGACCAATGGAACGGGCAAAGAGCTCCGTCTTCTCGACGATCGGGGTGCGTATTTCCTGGTAACCATAACCCTGCAGTGTGTCACGCAGGCGGGCTTCCACCTGCTGCCACAGACCGGATTGCTCAGGCAACAAGTCATTCATGCCACGAATGGCCTGCAGTGATTTACTCAATGTGACGCCCTATCCGATTTGCTTGATGGGGATTACTGGCGGCATCCCGCCATCCTGTGCTGAAGACGCTCCATCAGCCATGCGCAAGACATGGTCGCGAATAACGGCCTCCAACTCATCGATCAACTCTTCATCTTTGAGTTTTTTATTCGGCGTGCCGTTGATATACAAGAGATTGGGTGTGCCCCCGGTCAAACCGATATGCGCCTTTTTGGCTTCACCCGGTCCATTGACGACGCAACCTATTATGGCCACATCAATGGCCTGCTGCACATCACTGAGCCTTTCTTCCAATGCATTGACGGTAGCAATAACATCAAATTGCTTACGCGAGCATGTTGGACAGGCGATGAAGTTCACACCCTTGCTGCGCAACCCCAGGCTTTTCAAGATATCGAAACCGACCTTCACTTCCTCCACCGGGTCGGCAGCCAGGGATACACGCAAGGTGTCACCGATACCTTCCATTAGCAGCAGGCCTATCCCCACGGCAGACTTCACCGTACCGGAGCGCAGCCCACCCGCTTCGGTAATGCCGAGGTGAAAGGGCTGATCGATTTGCGTGCTCAAGGCACGGTAGGCGGCCACTGTCATAAAAACATCGGAGGCCTTGAGGCTGATCTTGTAATCACTAAAATCATGTCTATCGAGGATATCAATATGACGGAGAGCCGATTCCACCAGGGCCTCGGGCGTGGGTTCACCGTATTTCTTCTGCAGGTCTTTCTCCAGCGAGCCGGCATTCACACCGATACGGATTGGGATGCCATGATCTCTGGCACAATCGATCACCGTCTTTACACGATCTTCACGACCGATATTACCGGGATTAATGCGCAGACAATCGGCGCCGGAGTCGGCGACACGCACAGCGATGCGGTAATCAAAGTGGATATCCGCGACCAGCGGCACCGGCACCTGACGGTGTATCTCGGCAAAGGCCGCGGCGGCCTCCATGCTGGGTACGGATACGCGCACGATATCGGCGCCGGCGGCCACCAAGGCATTGATCTGGGCCACGGTGGCATCGACATCATGGGTTAAAGTGGTGGTCATGCTTTGCACGGTGATGGGCGCACCGCCCCCCACAGGGACATCGCCGACCATGATTTGTCGTGTTTTGCGACGCTTTATTACGGGTAAATCAGACATTTAGTTTATTCGCCAGCCTCACCTAACGTAAACCGTGCCACCAGGCCTCGCCTGTGCGGGGTAATATCAAAATCCTTTCCTTTATAGGAGAGCCTCACCCCTTGCGCATTTCCGAGAAAGACATTAAATGGAGGCGCACCGCTTAACGTTACCGTCCGGCCGGAAGCAACCGTCTCATAGAGCAGGCGCCGGTTGTGGCTGTCGCGTATATCTACCCAGGAATCATCAGACACCTCAAGCACAAGACGGGGTTCTTGTCCGGATGGAGCGGCTTCTGTGTTGTCAATGGCCGCTTTGTCCTGGATGTTGTCAACCATAGCTGCCTCGGTACCTGGTTGTTCACCCGAATCAACAATCGCATCGTCATTGCCGGTGGCGGGGGCCGTACTGCTGCGACTCGACTCCGTTGTGTCCTGATTCAGTTCGGCACGCAGATCCTGAACCGCCTCCGGGTAGTCAATATTGGGATATTTTTCCTGAACACTGTCTGTCTCTATTGCGGCCTCAGAAAGCTGCTGTGGAGAAACAACCGGCTGCTCCCGGTTCAGCCACCATGTCAATGCCAGCCCTATGACCACGGCCACCACGGCCAGGGTTGCCAGCTTCATGGTTTGATCACCGCTGGTCATTTGCTGAGGTTGCGCCAGGGAACTGAGTTCGGGGACCTCTGGCTCACCACAACATTCTTCGTAGGCAGCGATAAGATCATCTGAGGGAATATTCAGCAAAGACGCATAATTGCGGATATAGCCCTTAACATAGGTCGCCCCTGGCAGATCCTCGAAGCGGTTTTCATCCAGTGCGCCAACTTGTTGCACTGACAGATGCAGCTTTTCCGCGGCCTGTTGCCGGGTCAAACCCGCCGCCTCACGGGCCTGTACAAGACTGGCGCCAGGCTCACCCATATGACCTGCCCTCGCTTAATCCTCGTTTGTCTATATTCATAACAGTTATAAACATATACGCCCTGTCACTATTTCTTCTATTGCATCCGGGCCGCTTCCGCGGATTCCGGGAATTTGCCACGCAGACGCAAACGATAACTGGCTTCGGCATCACGTCCTCCCAGGGTTTTTTCTATTTTTACTCCCAGCGCCAGGGCTTCAGGAGTATCTCTATGCGACTGAAAATAGCGTTGAATAAACGCACGCGCAGATAATAAGTGTCCTTTTGCAACACTGATTTCCGCCAGCTTCAACAGTGCCTGGGATAGCTTGGGCTGCTGTTTTATTGCAGTTCGCAGAAATTTCTCCGCCCTGTCAATGTCCGGTTTTTTCATCAAACAAAGACCTGCATTCAGGTTGGCGCGCTCCGGAGTTTTGTACAGGGGATTACTGGCAGCCTTGATGAAATGTTCCAGCGCCTCATCAACCTTGTTTTGCTCACAGAGAAATACACCAAAATTATTTTGCGCCTCGGCGTCATCAGGTCGCACTTCCACAGCCTTTTGAAAGAAGCCTTCGGCTTCATCCGGCTTCCTGAGTTTCCATAACAACAGGCCCATGACATTGTTGGCTGCCGAACTGTCCGAGTCCAGTTCCAGCGCTCGCTCGGCCTTCTCCCTGGCATATTCCCATTTCTTTCTGGACATATATTCCACAGCCAATTGCACCTGGGTATCGACCTGTTTGTTTTTCTTGCTCTGCTGCTCCCTGATTTCGGCGGATGAGGCACACCCTGACACCGCTATGATCAAGTACACAAGGGCCGGCCTGATCCATCCATGACTCATTGAATATGTTCTCTGCCGCATAACTGTTTAAGGCGTGCTGAACGCCTTGTTCTGTCCTGTACCCTGCCCGCCAATTGCCCACAGGCTGCATCAATGTCATCGCCGCGCGTCTTGCGTGTGACCGTCATAATGCCGGCATTCATCAGAACATCGCGAAAACGATTGATCGTACTCATAGACGAACATCGATAACTTGTATCTGGGAAGGAATTAAAAGGAATCAGGTTAACCTTGCTGGGGATATCCCGCAGGCGGCCCACCAATTCTTGCGCATGCGCCTTTTGATCATTAATGCCGTCCAGCATAATGTACTCCATGGTCACCCGCCGACGTGGCTCCCCTTCCACAAATTCGCGGCAGGCCGGTAATAACACCGCGAGTGGATATGTTCTATTGATAGGCACCAGCTTGCTTCGTATTGCATCATTTGGTGCATGCAGAGACACGGCAAGACTTACCGGACAATCCTGCTTGAGTTGTTTCAAGGCGGGCACCACACCAGACGTGCTCAAGGTAACGCGACGTTTGGATAAACCGTAGGCCAGGTCATCCAGCATGATGCGCATGGCGCTAACGACGTTAGCGTAGTTCAGGAGCGGTTCACCCATACCCATCATTACCACATTGGTAATGGGTCGCTCCAGTGTCTCATCTTCAGCACGCAGCGCCTGGTCGGCTATCCAGATCTGGCTGATGATTTCGGCAACCGTCAGGTTACGGTTAAATCCCTGGCGTGCCGTGGAGCAAAATGTGCAATTTAATGCGCAACCGACCTGTGAAGATACACACAAGGTGCCGCGTTTGTCTTCGGGGATAAAAACCGTTTCTATGCAATTGCCGTCTTGCAATCGCAACAACCACTTGCGCGTGCCGTCGCGTGAACATTGATCAAAAACGATTTCCGGCGCCTGTACTTCGGCCCGGCTCGCCAACTGCTCCCTCAGACCCTTGGCGATATTGCTCATATTGGAGAATTCCACCACACCATGCTGGTGTATCCATTGCAATACCTGGCTGCCCCGAAACGGTTTCTCGCCCAGTTCCGCGAAATAGCGCTGCATGGCCTCCCTGTCCAGCCCCATCAAATTGCATTTTTGGTCTGAAAGACTCATTTTGACTCGATAAATCAGCCTGTTAATAACATCGGCACGCAGGCCATAAATTCCTCGCATTGCGCAGGGTAAGACACCTTCGACATCACCACCGCAATTTGCCTGCGCCGGTATAGAATTCAATAACTCATTAATTTTAGTGCTAAAAAGTGGCGCTAGTGTAGCGTTTAGCGTCTGCACAAACAATCAGAAAGCAACTTTGACAACAAGCACTCAAATCCATTTGCCTGATCTGAAACAGCGATCCTATCCTGTGGATACTGCCGCAATTGATTTATAACCTTTTGATAATAGGGGTTTATATCAAGCGTCAACTTCCTCTATCCAGGCCATTTGTATGCCTTCCAGTATCCGTTCACCGCAATGCTCCGAGTCATCATGAAAATCCTCCAGGGCCATTACCCATTGCCGAAGATCCGTAAATCGAACCGTCGCAGGGTCAACGTCCGGGAATTTATCCATCAACGCAATGGCAATATCCTGGCTATCCGTCCATTTAAGTTTCATGGCCCCTCCTGCCTTAAGAGCAATACGTTAATGATTCTCGGAAACCTGGTTAATCGTGTATTTAGGGATTTCCACTACCAAATCCTCGGAGTCCATACGCGCCTGACAGCTGAGCCGTGATTCCGGCTCCAACCCCCAGGCCTTGTCCAGCATATCTTCTTCTTTTTCATCGGCATCTTCCAGGCTATAAAAACCTTTACGCACAATAATATGGCAAGTCGTACAGGCACAGGATTTCTCGCAGGCATGTTCGATCTCTACTCCGACACTCAAGGCGGCATCGCAAAGTGTGGTCCCGGGCGCGACATCAAATGTTTTTCCTTCCGGGCACACCTCGGGATGCGGCAATATGGTTAACTTGGGCACGATTAACCTTCCTCTTTTTCGCTAAACTCGCGGATCGCATGACCGGCAAGGGCCTGTCTAACGCCGGCATCCATCCGGCGTGCGGCAAAGTTCTGCGTTGCGGCATTCAGTTGTTTGATTGCATGCTTAATGTCATCGATATTTGATTGTTGATGAACAGTTTTTAATTGTTGCATGCACGTATTAATTTCTGCTCGCTCTGTTTTATCAAGCAATGTCTCACCATCAGCAGCCAATGCAGACTGCACTGCCTCCAATAAACGTCGGCCATCCACCTGCTGTTCGCGCAATGCGCGCGCCTGTACATCTTCCGAGGCATGCGATATGGAATCACGCAACATTTGCTCTATTTCATTTTCCGATAAACCATATGCAGGCTTGACCTCAACCTGGGCCTCAACTCCACTGGTAGTCTCCCGTGCACTAACACTTAACAGTCCATCCGCATCCACCTGAAAAGTAACACGTATACGTGCAGCACCCGCTGCCATGGGTGGTATGCCTTTTAATTCAAACCGTGCCAATGAACGGCAATCCTGCACCAACTCACGCTCACCCTGTAACACATGCACGGCCAATGCTGTTTGCCCATTTTTGTATGTCGTAAATTCCTGAGCCCGGCTCACGGGTATGGTTGAATTACGCGGAATGATTTTTTCTACCATGCCACCCATGATTTCCAAGCCCAGTGACAAAGGATTCACGTCCAGCAACAGCATCTCATGGTCCGATTTATTGCCAGCCAGTACATCGGCTTGCAAAGCAGCGCCTATGGCTACCACTCTGTCCGGGTCAATATCGGTAAGCGGGGTCTGTTGAAAATAATCTTCTACCTTTTCACGTACATACCTAACGCGCGTTGAACCGCCGACCATAACCACGCCATCAATGTCTGCCACTGAAACACCGGCATCCCGTATGGCGCGTTTGCAAGGTAATAGTGTTTTATTAATCAGCGCTTCAATCAAGGCATTCAGCCGGGCAAGATCCAGCGCTCCCTCCCATACCAAGGTCTCACCGAATGTCAGTCTTAACGGAACACTGTCTTTTTCTGTTAACTCCTCTTTCGCCGTCCTGGCGAGCCGCAATACACTGCGCCACTGCTTGCGATCCAGTTTCTCCAATCCCGCCTGGGCAACAATCCAGTCGGCGACGGCATGATCCATATCATCACCACCCAATGCAGAGTTACCAGCCGTGGCCATGACTTCAAATACACCACGATTGAGCTTTAATATGGAAACATCAAAGGTGCCGCCACCCAGATCATAGATGACAAACACACCTTCGGCCTTTTTATCCAGACCGTAAGCAAGGGCTGCGGCAGTGGGTTCATTTAGCAAACGAAACACTTTGATATCTGCCAGTTTGGCGGCATCCTGGGTAGCCTGGCGCTGGGCATCATCAAAGTAGGCAGGCACGGTTATAACGGCACCGGCAAGCTCACCGCCCAGGGTTTCCTCTGCCCGCGAACGAAGCACTTTTAAAATTTCGCCTGAAACCTCAACGGGTGTGATATCACCCGCAACCGTTTTAATCCGCGGTACACCGGCATGGGTCTCATCAAACTCATAAGGCAAATGCTCGCCTAAACGATTCAGGTCATTGGCAGTACGGCCCATTAACCGTTTCACCGATGCAACAGTATTAAGTGGATCAAGGTGGATGTTTGCCGCGGCCTCTATCCCGACCACAACACCCTGTTGTGAATACTGCACAACGGAAGGTAAACGGTGCCTGCCGGCAGCAGCCGGCAGGGTTTCGGCCAACCCTGAACGCACACTGGCCACCAAAGAATTAGTCGTACCCAAATCTATCCCGACCGCCAAACGATGTTCGTGCGGTACCGTCGACTGACCAGGTTCACTGATTTGCAGGAGCGCCATAAGGGATTATCTACTAAATGACAAATCTACGTATCCGCCGCATTATAATAACTGATCTTCAAGAGACTCAATTTCACGCTGCAACTTGTCTATAAATTGCATTTCTCTCAACACATTGCGGGCCTGTTCAAGGTTACGTTCATGCCCATCCAGTAAGTCATGTAACTGTGTCACACGTATTTCCATTTTCTCGCTTGCGCTCTCAGCCATTGCCGTCAAACGTTGTGCATCCGGATTGTCATTCAAGGCCTCCAGTTTCTCCCGCAACTCCATTTGCTCCAACAGAAAAGCCGGTTCCATCGCCGTATCTGTCTCAGTGTCTGTATTGCTGCCCGCCAGGGATAAAATATACTGCCCCCTTGCAATGGGATCTTTCAGGGCCTGATAGGCCTCATTAATCAGAGCCGTCATTTGTACAGACAGGCGCCGCTCCTGATCGGAACTGCTGCTGAATTTATCGGGATGAAAATGTCGTTGAAGATCCTGGTAGCGCGCAGTCAGATCCGACCGATTGATTGTGTACGTGCCGGGCAAGCCAAATAGCTCGAAATAATTCTTTCCGGGATCAGCCTGCATGGTTAGGTGGATTGTGAATACTGGTGGTAAGGCTAGACGTTAAAACTCTCACCACATCCACATTCATCTTTAACGTTGGGGTTGCTAAACTTAAACCCCTCATTCAGACCTTCTTTAGAAAAATCCAGTTCAGTGCCATCCAGATACACCAGGCTCTTGGGGTCGACAAAAACCTTGACGCCATGACATTCGTAGGTCAAATCGTCAGGTTCAATCTTATCCGCGAATTCCAGAACATAAGCCATGCCGGAACAGCCTGAGGTGCGCACACCCAGACGCAGACCTTCGCCGTGGCCACGCCCTTGCAGACTTTGGCGTACATGCTCGGCGGCCTTTTCTGTCAATGATATGCCCATTTTTACTCTATTTTTAATCCTTACGCGGCATCACTGTTGGAGGCCTGCTTATCTTGGTAGTCCTCAATAGCGGCCTTGATGGCATCTTCAGCCAGCACCGAGCAATGCACTTTCACGGGCGGTAGAGCCAATTCCTCGGCAATATCAGAATTCTTGATCTGGCCGGCTTCTTCCAGGGTCTTGCCCTTGACCCACTCTGTCACCAGGGAGCTTGACGCTATGGCCGATCCACAACCGTATGTCTTGAAACGCGCATCTTCGATCACGCCATCCCCATTGACTTTGAGCTGCAACTTCATCACGTCACCGCATGCGGGCGCACCCACCATGCCGGTACCCACGGAGATATCGTTTTTCTCGAAAGAACCCACGTTACGTGGATTCTCATAGTGATCCAGTACTTTTTCGCTATATGCCATGATTAGTCTCCACAAAATATCTCATTTTAACAATGGCTGCCTTAAGTCTAGTGGGCCGCCCATTGTACATTATCCAGATCAATCCCCTCTTTATACATATCCCATAATGGCGACAGTTGGCGCAACTTGTCGATCTTGGCCTTTACCAGCTCGATCGCATGATCCACGTCCTCTTCCGTCGTAAATCGACCCATAGTAAAACGTATTGAGCTATGCGCCAATTCGTCACTGCGCCCCAGTGCACGCAACACATAAGAAGGCTCCAGACTGGCCGAGGTGCAGGCAGAGCCTGATGATACCGCCAGATTTTTCAGCGCCATGATCAGTGATTCGCCCTCGACATAATTAAAGCTGATATTCAGGTTACCCGGTACACGGTGATCCAGGTCGCCATTAATATAAACTTCTTCAATATCCTCCAGCCCGTCCAGCAAGCGATCACGCAGACCACGCAGCCTCTCGGCCTCGGTCGCCATTTCTTCCTTGGCAATACGAAAGGCCTCACCCATACCAACGATCTGATGGACCGCCAGGGTGCCCGAACGCATACCGCGTTCATGACCGCCACCGTGTATTTGCGCCTGCAGGCGTATTCGTGGCTTACGACGCACATACAAGACACCTATCCCCTTGGGGCCATAAACCTTGTGTGCAGACAAAGACATCAGATCCACATGCATCGCATCAACATCAATATCAATCTTGCCGGCACTCTGAGCGGCATCACAGTGAAAAATAATATTTTTCGACCGGGCCAGCTTGCCTATCGCTGCGATGTCCTGGATCACACCGATCTCATTATTCACATGCATAATGGATACCAGAATAGTCTCCGGTCTCATCGCCGCATCCAGCTTGCCCAGATCCACCAACCCATTGGCTTCAGGATCAAGATAGGTCACCTCGAAGCCTTCGCGCTCCAACTGACGGCAGGTATCCAGCACGGCCTTATGTTCGGTCTTTACCGTAACAATATGATTACCGCGTTTCTTGTAAAAATGTGCGGCGCCTTTAATAGCCAGATTGTTGGATTCCGTGGCACCCGAGGTCCAGACGATTTCCCTGGGATTGGCGCAGATCAAGCTGGCAACCTGCTCCCGGGCCCGCTCCACGGCCGCCTCTGCATTCCAGCCATAAGGATGGGAGCGGGAAGCCGGGTTGCCGAATTCTCCATCCATAGTCAGGTACTGGCATAACTTCTCAGCCACCCTGGGATCGCAAGGTGTTGTGGCTGAATAGTCCAGATAAATCGGTTTACTCATTACTGTCTTGCTCCAATAAAACGGTGAGATAGCGGTCCTGATTCGTCATGCTCCAGACCTAGGCCAGGGACCGCCTGTTTCCCGGCATGAGTTGCTGCAATTGCGCTGCCAGGGCCGTTAAAAATCGTTCTATGTCCTGCTCGGTATTGCCTTGTCCCAGGCTAACTCTCAATGCCGCCTGCGCCATATCCGGCGCATATCCCATCGCTGCCAACACCGAACTGCCCACCGCCTTATGGCTGCCACAAGCCGAACCGCTGGAGACGGCAAAACCGGCACGGTCAAGCTTATTCACCAGCATTTCGGCATCTACTCCCGGGATGATGAAACACACCGTATTTGGCAGACGCTCTGCGTCTTGCGCCACCACTTCAATCCCTGTCACTGCCAACAGGCCCCGCTCAAGCTGCTGACGCAATGTTCGTAAACGCCGGCCTTCTGTTTGCAGATGTTGTTGCGCTGCCATGGCAGCCACACCAAAACCGACAATGCCGGCAACATTCTCGGTACCTGAACGATAGCCTTTTTCATGGCCACCACCGTGCAGCAGCGGCTCCAATGTTAAAGACTTGTCCACGATCAACGCCCCTACACCCTTGGGGCCCCCCAACTTATGTGCGGACACACTCATTAACTGTACACCTGAGCCGGCAAAATCTATCTCCACCTTGCCTGCCGCTTGCACGGCATCACTGTGCATCACCGCACCTTGCGCCTGTGCCCACTCTGCAAGGGCAGGGATATCTTCAATCACGCCGGTCTCATTATTGGCCCACATCACCGACACCATGGCAGGCGCCTGAGCCAAGGTTGACTGTGTTTGCGCCAGAAGCACACGACCTCGGTTCTCAACGACGGTCTTTTCCAGCAACCACCCCCTGTGAGACAACGCCACAGCGGTCTCCTGCACCGAGGCATGCTCTGTCGCGCCCACTAACAGCAGGCCGGCGGGATGGTATCCGGCCATGCCTTTTAAGGCGAGGTTATTTGCCTCGGTACCACCACTGGTAAACACCACCTGGCTGGCATGGGCCCCCACCAGCTCAGCAACCTGGTCGCGCGCCTGCTCTACAGCCGCCCGCGCCATTCGTCCGCTACGATGCATGCTGGAAGGATTGCCTGTCACACCTTGCCAATACGGCGCCATCGCCTCTTTCACTACCGGAAGTAGTGGCGTGGTCGCATTATGATCCAGATAAGTGAAAGTCACTCCAGCACCTCGGATCACACTCAATAATCAGTTCGTAATGGCGGCCCGTGAAACACCCTGCTGATGCTCAGCAACTTGCTGTACATGGGGCTGATCCACCAGGTCTGCCAAGGTAATACCGCTGAGAAAACCATGAATTCTGGCACTCAACTCTTGCCACAATTCATGCGTCAGACAACCATACTCGCCTTCACAATTTCGCTCACCCTTGCACTTTCGGACATCAATATTCTCGTTGATAGCAATTACAATAGCGGCCACGGAAATCTCGCCGGGTTCTTTGGCAAGGTTATAACCGCCACCGGGTCCGCGTACACTGTCCACCAGATTATTGCGTCGTAATTTTGCAAACAACTGCTCGAGATAAGACAAGGATATCCCCTGACGACGGGCAATATCCGCCAACGTGACCACGCCCTGGTCATAATGCAGGGCCAGGTCCAGCATCGCCGTGACCGCGTAGCGGCCCTTCGTAGTCAGTTTCATAACATGGTCACCTTTGCATTACTCTAAACATAGAGCTAGTTTACATACCCGACAAAATCAGTCAAGAATCAATCACCCAAGGAAAGTCTGATTAATTCAGGCCTTCCTGTGGCACACGACTCCATGGATGAAGGAATTAGGGCAAGTCGCTCTCACAAATCCCTGTGTTTCGCGGCACTTGGGCTTCCTGTCCATCGCGCATGGAACAGTTGCCAAAAGATATGCCACCCTTCAGCGACTACAAGTCATTGAATAATGAAGGAAAGAGAAAACCATTTTCTCTTTCCATGCCCTGAAAATTCCCGGACAGAGTTATTCAGAGTCTCCCTTAGCACCCTAAGGGTTAATACTATGACAGGTTTCCCTTTTTATCATCGTCATTTTCCAGATGCGGGATATCCAGTTCCGGTAATTCGGGTGGTGTGACGTCAAAACCGGCGTGTTTCATTGCCTGGCACATCAATTCCATACGCTCATCCACCACTTGCATATGATCCAGCATGCAATCGATAGCATGGGCGACGGGATCCGGCATATCGGGACTTTGACCATAGGCATCAAATCCTATTTTTCGCGCCATGGCCTCGCGCATCCTGGACTTGCCTTCATCACGCGCTACCACCACGCGACCGGGTATACCTACCACCGTGGCATCGGCGGGCACCGACCTGACCACCACGGAATTGGACCCGATGCGAGCGTTATCACCCACAGTGATGGGGCCGAGGACCTTGGCTCCTGCCCCGATGACAACATTATTGCCCAAGGTAGGGTGACGCTTTTCCTTTTTCCAAGTTGTCCCCCCGAGGGTCACGCCATGATACAAGGTACAATCATCCCCAATTTCGGCGGTCTCACCGATGACCACACCCATACCATGGTCGATGAAAAAGCGCTTACCGATTTGCGCCCCCGGGTGGATTTCTATCCCGGTTAGCCAACGACTGAATTGGGAAAGCAGGCGCGCCAACAACAAAAAACGCCAATGCCACAAGCGATGCGCCACACGATGGGCCGCCAGGGCATGCAAACCGGGATAGGCCGTTACCACTTCCCAGCTGGATCGGGCCGCTGGATCACGCTCTTGCACGATACGAATATACGCACGTATAGCTTGAATCATTTCTAAATCCTTAAAAAAATTAAGTCATTCGCTATCCAGTTTGTCAAGTCTGGATGATTGTTCCTGCACCGCCGATAAAATGCCGCGCAGTATATTCAATTCTCGTATACCCATGTGCGCACGGTAGAACAATCGATACAAGCGCCGCATGAGTTTGCGCGGATACTGAGGATCTAAAAAGCCAATATCTATAAGGACTCGTTCGAGATGTTCATACAGCCCTCTCATTTCTTCATGCGTCACGGCGCGCTCCGGGTTTCGCCCGATTTCTGGTATCGAATACGCGCCTTGGGCGCGACGAATAACATACGCCAGGATCTGCACCGCTGAAGCCACATTCAATGAGGTGTAGTCGGGATTGGTCGGGATATTGATCAGATACTGGCAACGGTCCAACTCCTCGTTGGTCAGGCCTGTGCGTTCCCGTCCCAACACCACTGCCACCTGACATCGCGTGGAGGCGACAATAATTTTTTGTGCCGCCGCTTCCGGATCAAGTACAGGATAATCCACATGGCGTGAGCGGGCACTGGCGCCGAAGACCAAGGCACAAGGCGCCAATGCCTCATCGAGAGAACGGTGTATACGTGCGGATGCCAGCACATCTTCAGCCCCTACGGAGCGAGAATGCGCAATCTCGCTTGGAAAGTCCTCAGGGTTCACCAAATCCAGCTCGGCCAGGCCCATGGTTTTCAGTGCCCGGGCCGCTGCACCAATATTCCCAGGATGGGTAGTATTGACCAATACAAATCGTATCGTCACCGCTCTTTTCCAGTGCTGTTAATAAAATCAATAATCGGCAAAACCGCCGGGGTTTCCTTAAATGGCGCCCGACTATACAATGCGCGCCGTTTGATTCACATACACCCACCGGAGCACCGCATGCACCCATTATTGAATACGGCCATCAAGGCTGCACGCCGCGCCGGCTCCATTATTTTACGTTATGCCGATCAACTGGACCGGCTGGACGTGGAAACCAAAGGCCGCAACGACTTTGTGACCGCGGTCGACCGTGCCGCCGAAGACGAGATTCTCTCCCATATAAAAAAGGCCTATCCCGACCACGCCATCCTGGCTGAAGAAAGTGGCCTCCAGGAGGGCTCTGATTATCGCTGGATCATAGACCCCCTGGATGGCACCACCAATTTTCTGCATGGCTATCCACAATACGCAGTCTCGATTGCCGTCACACACAAAGATCAACTGGATCAGGCCGTGGTTTATGACCCGCTGCGAGATGAACTCTTCACCGCTTCAAGGGGTGTGGGCGCGCAACTCAATGACCGCCGCATACGCGTCAGTCAAACAAAGAGCATGGAGAGAGCGCTACTCGGGACAGGCTTCCCCTTCAAGGCACAAGAACATCTCGAGGTCTGGATCGATTGCTTTCGTGACCTGATCCAGGAATGCAGTGGTATACGCCGCGCCGGTTCCGCCGCATTGGATCTGGCGCATGTCGCCTGCGGTCGCCTGGACGGATTCTGGGAAATAGGACTCAAACCATGGGATATGGCCGCCGGCGCCTTGCTGATCCAGGAGGCCGGTGGTGTGATCAGTGATTTCGGTGGAGGTCATAAATATCTGACAAGCGGCAATATTATCTGTGCCAATCTACAGCTGCATGAAACGCTAAGAGCGCGCATCACACGGCATCTGGACCAGAAGCTAAAAGTCTAATCATTCGAGATTGATCTGTGCGTCCATCGTACGATCACCGTGACTCGCCAGATCGGCAAACACGATATATTCAAATGATCCGGTGTGCTCCAAGACCTCTATTGGCTTGATTTGTCGCGGTTGACCATCCACCTCGGCCAGGAGTAGTGGGGCATCGTCCTGGCCTGCCCCTCTGGGAATGATTAATGAAGCCGGTCGTTTAATGGCGTGCTGCGGCGCCAGCAACAGTGCCTGCATATAAGCCGACCCAGAGCCCCCCTCCATGCGTCTCACGGCAACCGGCGCAACTGAAGGCGACAGCATCTCCACCCCCATCTCAATATCGTTGCGACTGGGTGTCTTCAGCCAACGTATCACACCAACACGCCAGCTATCAGATTCGCTCACATCCTGTATGCCCAGCAATTCACCCACACGCAGCCGTGTGCCCCGAGCTGTCCGTGATGCCAACAACAACCCGCTCATACTTTCATCGCGAATTTGCCAGCGATCCACACGGTAGACTTCTCCGGCAGCCAACAGGGAATCGGCCAGGCTGGCGCCTTCTTCTGCCTCGGCATCATCGTGTCCAGCGGCAAGATCTATATAGGTTTCATCCATGGATTTTTCGCGCTGCGTGGATACGAACTCATCCAAATCAAGACCGGGTTCCAAATTTGCCGGGCTGTCGGTCTGGTCTGGCGGGGAAAAGGATTCCTGACCGCTGACAAAGAAATGCAGGGCATTTATCCCCAGTGCGACAAAACAATGGCCCTTGCGTTTTTTGCGGGAACCCTGACGACGCACCCCCAAACCCCAAAAACGTACCATCCGGCGCAAGATATCCAGACAGGCGTTGTCCAGGCACTCCATGCCCATATCCAGCGACTGCGCGGGCTCACCTTTCTTCAGCTTATTGATAAATGACTGGGCGCGCCGGGCCAGACCCAATGCATCCAGTGTCCGCAAGTGGCTAGAGGACTTCAGGCTGACATCCTTAGGGAAAGGAGACGGTGGCGCATCCACGCTCAAGTCTAACAAAAAGTGTCCAGCGGGATTGCTGACCGCCAGCTCATTATGCAGATGGCTTTCATCCACCCAACGTTGCAGGAATCGATCGACGCGGCGACATTCAGTTTCCGGCAACTGGTAGGGATTTGCCAACCCCAGGAACAACACACGCAAATAGCGGCTCAATGCGCGGGGATGGGTGTCACTTTCGGCCTCACCAAACCATTTATTCGTCTCGCCATAGGTATAGAGGGCATGGAGTTCTCGCCACACACCGCGCGGACACGCCATATAGGCCTGGTAGGAACGGCACAGCACTTCACCCAGATAATGAATGGCCCATTCCAAGGCCCTGGCGTTGGTCTGGCGCTTGCCCCACATAAACCGTACGCGCTCAATATCACGTAATACCAGCTTGTAGCCATGCGCCATTTCCATTTGCAACTGACGCACGAATTCCACCACTTGGCGTTTTTGCGGTGTCACCGGCAAGACATTATTCTGGGTCGGCGGTTGCAGGGCGTTAGAGATAACGCCGACGGAATCGCGATAGAGCTGCATCAACTTTAATCGGGTTTGTACCGGCAACTCCAGGCGATTCAAGGTGTATAGGGCCTGATAGACCTCTCGCGCCGCCGCGACACTGTCGGCCATGGGCAGACTCCCCAACCAGACCTTTAAATCGTTGGGCTGGGTCTCGGTGACCCAGGCCGAGACGCGTTTACGGGGAAAACTGATGGGAAGATCTGTTAGCATTTCCAGGTCAATAGCGTATTTCTTATTTCATTTTATCCAACTATATCAACTAATTGATAAGCTTAGCTCAAGAAATCCCTGAATGATATGCGACACCGACCCTGGCCCGTAACCTTATTTTCCGCTTTTCCATAGAAATAGTACATATTTTATACGGAACAACCAGGTTTCAGCCGTTGCTGGCTTCCCATTCAGCGCGGTTGTATCATTCGTCCGGCAAAAAATGGCCTTCGATGTTTATAATCTGGTAGTGGGGGAAAGTTCATGACCTACGTGGTCACAGAGAATTGTATTAAGTGTAAGTACACCGATTGCGTGGAAGTCTGCCCCGTGGATTGTTTCCACGAGGGTCCCAACTTCCTGGTCATCGATCCCGATGAATGCATAGACTGTACGCTCTGTGTCCCCGAGTGCCCAATCAACGCCATTTATGCCGAGGATGACCTGCCGGATGACCAGATCCAGTTTATAAAGCTCAATGCCGAATTAGCCAAAACGTGGCCTGTCATTACTGAGCTAAAAGACAGCCCCACGGATGCCGCGGAATGGGAGAACAAGCCGAACAAACTGAAATATCTTGAACGATAAGCTGGCATCATCCCGGCATCCACTCATACTTCTCGTCGACTATGCCGACGATCCACTTAAACACCTCGTACTTCAACTGCTGGAGCATGCACAGATCCAGACATCGCCCCTGGATCTCAGTCAGTACACAATCGTTTTTCCACTGGCCGGCAACACGTCACGTTTCCATGAACTCTTGCTGGCGCAGGCGCTACGTCTCGGGCATCGTGGACTCATTCCACCCGGCTCCCTAAGTTTCACCACCTGGCTGGAGTCTCACGCCTCTCCCGGTAACACCTTGACCCGGTCACAAGCCGAACTCTTGCTGCTGGACGCCCTGCAGGAACACCCGGAACTGATAGCCCGATATGGCGCCTGGCCACTGGTGGACAGCCTGCTCACACTCTTCGAGGAACTCGCTGCAAGCCACATGGATATTCCCGACTCAGCACAGGCCTTTGAACAGCAACTGCAACACGCTTACGGTCATAGGGAAGTACTGGAAGCCCTGAGCCTGGAAGCCCGCCTGGTACATACTCTTTGGCAGGCCTGGCAATCACAATGTCGGGCCCATGGAGTGCGTGATATTGGACAATGTCAGAGTGATGGCGTACAGGCCCTGTTAAGCAATGAAACACGCAACACATCACACACCTTCATTATCGGTAAACTGGATTTTAGCCCCAATGATACCGGCTGGTTACGAACATTACTAAAACAGGGCCATACAACCCTGATATTGCAAGGCCGGCGAGGTGAGACCGGATACCACCCGGATCACCTGATCACGGAATTGCTTAACAGATTGGGCCTGAATACCTTGCCGGAACGTATTGGCGGGCACATCGAACAAACCCTGGATCAGGCATTCACATTAACAGGCCCACCCATCCTGGACCGTGCCCATCAACTTGGCGCTTCGGGTGAGAGTCCACTTAGTAGCTATCTCTCCGTGTTACCCGCACAGGATGTTGAACAAGAAGCGCGCGCTATCGCATTGCAATCCAGACTCTGGCTGCATCAGGGCCATCGACATACTGGAATTATTTGCAACGACAGGCGACTGGCAAGGCGGGTACGCGCCCTACTGGAGTGCGCCGGTATTACCCTGCACGATCCATCTGGCTGGAGCCTTTCCACTACCAGTGTTGCCACCCCGCTAGATCGCTTCTTGCAATGTATGGAACAGGACTTTTCTCACCGCCCCCTGCTGGACCTATTGCGCTCCCCCTTCATAAGACCGGATGGGCTCTCACAAGATGAACTGACACAACTTATCCCTTTACTTGAAAACACTATAGTGATTGAACGGCACTGCACGGCAAACTTGTCACGCTACCAAACTGAAATTGCCGCGCTGCAAAATACATTGCCAGACAAAGAAAATGGACCGGCGCAACTCGAAACTGACCTGGGAAAATTGCAGCGACTTTTTGGTCTGCTGGAGAAAAGTCAAAAACCCCTGGCGAAATTGATGCATGGACATTTCAAACTCTCTCGCTATCTCAAGGGTCTTTTAGATGGCCTTCAGTCCCTTGGGGCATTACCTGCCTACCGGGAAGATGCCGCCGGTCAACAATTATTAGACTTTTTACAGGACTTTCTCACTTCGCATCAGGCCTGCGATCCGAAACTGGACTGGCAAGGTTTCCGTACCTGGCTCCATAGAATACTGGGAAGATTACAGTACAGACCGGAATCCGGCACGACCATAGTCACGCTACTGGGCATACAGGAAAGCCGTCTCTATCATTTCGATGCCCTGGTGATTGCTGCCGCCACGCGTGAGTACTACCCGGGCCATCGCCACAGCTCGCCGTTCTTTAACGATGCCGTTCGCACTCAATTAGGTCTGCCGTCCCTGCAACAATCCCGCATAGAACGCTACTATGATTTTCGGCGCTTGTTACAAGCCGGCAAAGATGTCCTCATCAGTTACTCGATCGACGAGCAGCAGGACGTGGCGACAGTCAGTCCCTGGCTTGAGAGGCTGCTGACCTTGCACAAACTGGCTTTTCAGAACGATCTGGTCAACAACAATTTGCTCACATTAAGCGCCTTCCCCGCGGCGCCTGGCCATGAAGACAGCGTTATCGCCCCCACTAAGGGTCCTGCCCAGGCAATCCTTCCTGCAGACAGGGTGCCCAATCGCCTGTCTGCATCGTCCTGCCAGACCCTGATAGATTGTCCCTATCAGTTTTTCGCGCGTTATGGCCTGCATCTTGGGGCCCGGGATGCGATCCACGAAGAACTGGAGAAAAGCGACTACGGGCGACGCGTGCATTTGATCCTCAAGGCCTTTCATTTTGGCGCACCTGGTCTGGCTGCCGCCTGGCCCCACCCCATCAGTCAGCCACAGCGTGACACAGCAATCGCTCGTCTCAATGACATCAGCAAGGCTGTCTTTGCCGACGATATTGAGAATGACTATTTGGCCCGTGCCTGGCTGCAACGTTGGCAGCAAACTATCCCCGGTTACATCGATTGGTGCATGGCCCGAGACCTGGAGTGGACTCCATTTCAGGGTGAGATCCATCTCAGCCAAAACCTTGTTACCCAACAGGGCTTTGAATTTGAAATACATGGGCGTCTGGACAGGCTGGACACAGGCAAAAAAGGGCTTTCGATAATTGATTATAAAACCGGGGGCAGTGCAAAGGAAAACGAAGTGCTCGCCGGTGAGGCCGTGCAACTCCCCTTCTACGCCATGCTCACCGGCAAACACGTCGACAGTGCTTGTCTATTACAAATAGATGGCGTCAAACCGAGAGAAACAGCCCACATAAAAGACAAGGCGCTGGAAGACTTGTGCCGGCAAACCGTCAGCCGTCTTGACCAAAACCTGGATAGCATGCTCGCTGGTCAGCCCCTGGTCGCCAACGGCATACAAACGAATTGCAACTATTGCGATACGGAAGGCTTGTGCCGCAAGGGACATTGGCCGGACTCATGAAACTAAGCGCCCGAACCATGCCGGGAATCGGCAATAAGAAAAGGGGCAGCCAGACGGCTGCCCCCAGACGGTGTGTCACTAGCCCCGCCGGCTCCAATGTATGGAAGCAGGGCCATCCTGGCCTGCTTCGATACCGGTATTCCGACAGGGGACGCATCAACACCTCCTTGTGTGGCATCCCTGCCGCAGAACAACTATCGCGGAAGTTTTTTATAAAATCAAGGTTTATATTTCATTACCGTTGATATGATCTAATTATATTATTTATATTAAAAATCATATGCTTATATTTATTTACATTTTTCATTATTTTGATGAATAATTATTCAGTCATATTGCCACCCTCAGAGAAAACCACGACATGACCCGCGCCGTTACACCAGATATTAATGTCAGCGTCAACGCCTCCGCGGGTACGGGTAAGACCTGGTTGCTCACCAGTCGCATTCTCATGCTGCTACTGGCCGGAAATGATCCGGGTAGTATTCTGGCGATTACATTCACTCGCAAGGCGGCCGCTGAAATGCGTGAGCGCGTATTACAGCGCGCCCTGTTTTGGGCCACCGAAGAAAGCTCTCTTGTGAAGCGGGAGCTTGAACAGCTGGGCCTGGCCGTGACACCGGAAATCCTCCTCAAGGCCCGCAGATTGTACGAGCTATTGCTCAGTTCCGAACAGGAACTCCGCACGACGACCTTCCATGCCTTTTGCCAGGATATTCTCAGACGTTTCTCTCTGGAGGCCGGCCTGCCAGCCGACTTCGAACTCCTGGAAAACACCGGGGAATGGCGGCAAAGGGCCTGGCGAGGCTTCGCGCAACGCCTGACGCGTGAGCCTGAGGGCGATCTGGCCGAGGCCATGGATACGCTGCTAGCGCTCTGTAACGGGTTGCACAATACCCGTGCCGCGTTGGAACTCTTCTGGGCGCGGCGTGCCGACTGGTGGGCCTATACCTCACATATCGATCAACCGGACAAAGTAAACTATGCGCGTACGGCATTACTGGCCGCACTAAAGATAGATCCTGATACCGATCCCGTGACGGAGTTGTTTGCATCGGCTCAGTGGCGTCACAATTTACAGCAATACGCCAGACTCCTGGGTCTGCATAGTGCTGCCAGCTACCAGAAAAAAGCGGACGCCATACTCGACAGCCTGAACCTCGCTCCGGATCCGGCCTACCAGGCAGTCATGAGCGTGCTCTTTACCAAATCAGCAACACGTCGGGGCATCAAGCCCAGCAAGACGCTCAAGAAAAGCCTCGGTGATCAACAAGACATTCTGATTGCCCTGCACGATGACCTGCAAGACACGCTGGAAAATCTGAGAGACCAGCTTCGACGCCAAACCACTCTACAATTATCCACAGCCTGGTATCGCAGTGGCTCAATATTTCTGGAACTGTATCAACAACTCAAGGCACGGCATCAACTGCTGGATTTTGCTGACCTGGAATGGCGGGCCTATCGCCTACTCAGCGAAAGTCGTCATGCGGAATGGGTGCAGTTCAAACTGGATCAACGCATCGATCACCTGCTGGTAGATGAGTTTCAGGACACCAATCCCACGCAATGGCACTTACTTTTACCTTTATTACAAGAGATGGCCGCGGGTGAAGAACGACCCCGCAGTGTCTTCCTGGTGGGTGATGAAAAACAATCCATATACGGCTTTCGTCGTGCAAACCCGAAATTATTCGCACAGGCTCAACAGTGGCTGGGCGAGTATATGGCGGCTGAAGATTACGGTCATCATAAATCCTGGCGCTCCTCACCGGCCATCACGGAGTTTGTAAACCTGCTTTTTCACTCGCCCGAAGAGAATGGCCTGGACACACCATCACGCTATACTGACTTTCCCCGGCATGACACTCACAGAGAAGGATATTGGGGGGCGATAGAAGTGTGGCCCCTGTTTAAACCCGAGATGCTTGAGGACGACACTACAATAACCATACGTGACCCTTTAAGTCAGGCACGCATACCTAAGGCCGACCCCGGCTTTGAAGCGGAAGCCCGAGCCGTAGTGGCACAAATACATAAACTGCTCGGCCAACCCGTGTGTGAGAATCTAAACCACAGGATGCTGGGCTATGGCGATATCCTGATTCTTGTGCGTGACCGCACACATGCCGACACCTACGAGCAGGCGCTACGCCATGCCAATATTCCTTATACAGGCACAGCAGCGAACCGCATGCTGGAAAGCCTGGAAATCAGGGATTTACAATACCTGTTAACCAGTCTCTTACAACCCGAAAACAATCTGGCACTGGCTTCTGCCTTGCGTTCACCGATATTTGCATGCGGCCATGAAGACCTTCTGCTGTTGGCAGAGGGGCAGGATGAGTATTGCTGGTGGGATCGCCTGAGAGTGGTTTCAACAGAGCATCCCGTTGCATGCTCAGCGGCCTTGCGGCGTGCCGGCAAGTTATTGCAGCACTGGCAGAAACTGCGAGACTGCATACCGGTGCATGACCTGGTCAATCGTATTTTTCATGAAGGCTATGTCGTCACACGTTACATCACTGCAACACCTGAGCCGCTACAAAGCCGTGTGACACAGCATTTACAGAAGTTTTTGCAACTCACGCTGGATGTAGATGGCGGACGTTATCCCAGCCTGAGCCGCTTTCTTGAATATCTGAGCACACTCAGCCAAACCTCGCCTGGTGCCCTGACCCCTCAGAACGCGGATAACGGCAACAAGGTACGTGTTATGACAGTACACGGCGCCAAGGGTCTGGAAGCGCCTGTTGTATTTATGGTCGATTGCGCACGCAAACCCGTAGCGGACAAGGGTGTACGGGTAATACAGGACTGGCCAGTGGAGGCCAGTCGGCCGCAACACTTTCATATTGTCAGTAACCAAGACTCCGCTGACAACATGAGTGCGGCTATCCTGGCGCATGAGGCCGGCCACCGCCTGCAGGAGGACAGCAATTTACTTTACGTTGCCCTGACACGCGCCTGCCAATACCTGTTCATTTCCGGCAGCGCTAAATGCATCACCGCGAACAGCT
This sequence comes from Gammaproteobacteria bacterium, assembly GCA_036986275.1. GTDB lineage: Bacteria > Pseudomonadota > Gammaproteobacteria > Acidiferrobacterales > SZUA-150 > BTRG01. The sequence continues at coordinate 32,277 of BTRG01000022.1, forward strand.
GGTACCACTATATTTTCCAGCGCCTGGCCGCCATAAAAACCGGGCCCGGCAATAAGTTTACACTTGATACAGAAGAACGGGAAAATCCTGAAACCGACGGCATGTTCGTGCGCCTGCAGTTCGACAAAGCACCTCAAACTGTCAGGCCTGCCGACTCCCCCGCTAAACCCTCGGCAGAACCGGAGTGGCCTTCCTTACTGTCTCTAACTAATAATACCACTAGGCCTGCTCCTATCCTCCCTCCCAGTGAACAAGATGTGGCAGACTTATCCGATTACCATGGCAATGTCGAGCAGGCAAAACAACGGGGCATCGCTCTGCATCAAATGCTGGAACTCCTGAGCAACACAGAGGCTCATGAAAAAACAATACAAAGGTTATCCTCTATATGGATGCGCTCATTAGGTGAAGAGATCTTTGATAAAACCCTGGCGGAGGCCCAGGCAGTAATCAATGCGCCTGAACTGGAACCCTGTTTCGACAAGGCACAGTACAAGACTGCTTATAATGAAATGTCCTTACTCTACTCCCTGGATAATAGCATGGTATACGGCATCATTGATCGAGTCATAGTCTATGACAATGAAGTCGTACTGCTGGATTACAAGACCCACCGTAGCGCCACCAGGAAGAAACTGAAAACCCTGGCTCAATCCTATCACAAACAAATGCAATACTATGCCGAGGGCGCCCGATGCCTTTGGCCTGACAAGGCGATACGTTGCCTGCTTGTCTTCACGGCATGTCAGGGCCTGGTTGAGATACCCGTCAATAACGACTCTCTAGGAGACTGTCGGATTTAGGTATTGGAAGTGGCGGTTCATTGTGTTAGCTCGACACCTAAATCCAAATTTTTGTTTCAAAAAAATACGATTCACGCTGAGATGCAGACATTTTCCC
>BTRG01000023.1:0-32342 GCA_036986275.1 Gammaproteobacteria bacterium
CATTACCGGGCCCGGGTGTCGATACAGAATCCGATCTGGCGCTGGTGCGTGAGCACTTTAATTCTCTAAATATGTTAGGTATCCCGTATGGTTAAGGTCTTGTTTGTTTGGGGAATATTAGCCATCCCTTATAAATAAAGGCTTTATAGCGTATTGTGTACCAATTGGTGCACCAAAAGCGCGCATTAGACGACCTGAGCGGGTTTTAGTGAATACGGTGAAATATGGGGTTTGTACCAGTGCGCATCTCTGAGGGGGTGATGGTGTTGTGGTGAAGTGTCCCATGAACTGCAAAATCAACTATGATATGGTTTGAATAGATTACAATTAATATTTGAGGTGCATATGGCGGACATTCGAAGGAAAGGGAAAATACCTGTTGGGCCAAATCAGTATGTAGATGCTGAGTTAATGGAGACAGAATCAAGTGAGGAAAAATGGTCGGTATTTTTGCTTGATGATGGGACTACGCTGAAACTAAAACCTGCCGTATTAGAAATATGGCGCGTCATAGATGAATATGATGCAAATGGAGACCCCAAGTATATGGTAAAATCACAAAATATGATGACCGTGTACGCTCCTGATAACTTGAAGAAAAAGGCGAAATAAAATGGGTGCTTGTTATTCTGCTGTGACAAAGGCTGAAATATCTGAACAAATCTTAGGCAGTTTTGCGTCTCAGGGCGATGATGGTGGTGAATTCGTATCTACACCAGATGTGAAAGCGGTCCCTACTTTGGAATACAATGCTTCTTATATTTATGTAACTAGTAGTTTTGAGTTACCAAATCATTTTCGACGCCTCATATTAATATCTGATTTAGACAGTCAAAGGTTGCTTCTTACTAGAAACTTACCTGTTGATCTTATGTTATGCGAAGGAAATGTAACCGCATCATTCAATGATATTGATGAGTTTGGTATTGGCTCTAATGAAAACGAGGCGATTGAGGATCTAAAAGCTTCAATTGTTGATTTATTTTATTTGTACAAAAGTGAACAAGAAAATCTAGGGCCACTTCCCCAGCGACAATGGAATTTTCTTAAGTCCGTAATCTCTGAATCCTAGAATTGACTCTTAAAGCAAAGGAAATTGACCGTGCCTGGGATAAACTAGGCATGGAAATAAAAGAAACGGGAGACCGACATGCTTTATTCAAATATAACGGTAAATTGATATTACGTACAAAAAGATCATTTGGCTCCAAAAGCCTTAATGGAAACATTCCTCACTTAATTCGCCAACAATTAAAACTAAATGAAGATCAATTTGCAGATTTAATTAACTGCCCCCTGGCTTTGGATGATTATATTTCTATTTTAAAAGAGAAAAAATTCATTGAAGATGACAAGTAATTTATCTCCTTATTTATTAACCCTTAACATTCTACAGATACGATAAAACCCCACCCCAATAAAGGGCATGGCAAATGATGGAGTCTAGTTTATGGACACTTATTCTCACGCCCAAGCCGTGCATGGAAGAAAAATGCGGAAATCAAGGGGAATCCCGAATGGTACATAAGCTTATTTGTGTACCAAACTATAGTTTTTATATAGAAAAATTGTAATTTCAACTGTAGACAACAATATACGTGTAAACAATAAGTTATGAGTGGAAACACACGTGTTAGCGTGCTATTTGTTTGTTTGGGGAATATCTGTCGCTCACCGACGGCGGAAGGAGTGTTCCGTCACCTGTTGCAACGAGAGGGTATGGATGAATATATAGAAGTCGATTCGGCCGGTACCCATGCCTACCACATAGGTGAGCCTCCCGATGCCCGGGCTCAGGAAACGGCTGCGACCCGTGGTATAGACTTAAGTGGCTTGCGCGGCAGGCGTGCCGTGGCCCATGACCTGGAAGTCTTTGATTATGTACTGGCCATGGACAGGGAGAATTATGACAACCTTCTGGCCATTAGCCCGAAGGTGCATGTACATAAAGTGCAACTATTTATGAGTTATGCAGCGGATCGCCTGGAGGATGAGGTACCCGATCCCTATTATGGGGGCGACAGTGGCTTTGATCGCGTGCTGGACATGATAGAAGAGGCGGCTACCGGATTGTTGCAGGATATCCGGCAACGTCGGGGTTTCTAGTTCAGGAATCCCATTAGGGAAATGCTGCCCTTCGACGACCACGGGACGTCGAATATGAAGGAAAGAGAAAACCGCCTTTCTCTTTCCGTACTCTGAAAATTCCAGGATGGAGTATTCAGTGTTTCCTTAGTTATTTTCAGATTCCGAAGTAGACCGCGTCTCGACCTGTTTGAGCGTTGAAGCAGGCTTGGGCCTTGCTGTTGCCTGGGATGTGGCCGCGGGTGCGGGTGCGGAAACATCTTGCTTGCGGTTGCCGATGTTGTCATTGGTTTCCACGGGCTTGCTTGCTTGTGTCGAGATAGTTTGGGTTTTCTCAACGGCCTTCGCCTCTCTATTTACCCCAGCATTTTGTTTGCTATTGCCATTGCCGGCGGTAGTGCTGTTACCTGTCTGCGATTCATTGTCACCTGTATTGGGTCGATTGCTACGACGACCGCCACGACGACCACGACCACGTTGTTGCCCGCCCTCGTCCTTGCTTTTAGGCTTATTACCTGAATCCTGACGAGCCGGCTGACCGCCACGCTTGCCGGTATCGCGTTCACGGGTATCGCGCTGACCATCACGGCCACGATTCTGGCCCTGCTGAGGCCGTCCACCACTACGCGTACCGTAACTACGTCCACGTTTCTGGCTACCACCACGGCGTCGCTGTTGATCTCCGCGGCCACCACTTCGACGTTGCTGCGGCTTACGTTTGGGTTTTCCTATGCCCAGCAGCTTTTTTAACCAGACAATAAAGCCATCGCTGGCGGGTTTGGGTTTTGGCGCCGGCGCCGTGGACAGGTGAGAAAGTTGGCCCACAGCCGGTTTTTCAGCCACCGTGCGCGCTGTAATGGCTTCACTCTTGTCATCTTCTTCTTCAGAGGCCGCTTCCAGTTTATGGCTGGGTGTACCCATTTGCGCCTCATATTCTTCGCTGCGCAAACGACGTATGCTGAAGTCAGGTGTATCCATGTCCGGATTCGGAATCACAAAGATCGGTGTGCCAATGCGCGATTCCATGGAATTAATCTCGCGACGCTTCTCGTTAACGAGGAAGGTCGCGGTTTCTATCGGTAGGTGTACATGCACGGCGGCCGTGTTTTCCTTCATGGCCTCTTCCTGTATCAGGCGCAGGATGTTGAGACCGGAGGATTGCACGCTGCTGATATGACCGGTGCCGTTACAACGTGGGCACACGCGACTGCTGGTTTCACCCAGTGACGGGCGCAGACGCTGGCGCGACATTTCCAGCAAACCGAAGCGGGAGAGGCGGCCTATCTGTACGCGAGCACGATCATCCTTCAGCGCTTCATTCAGACGGGTTTCCACTTCACGCTGATTGCGTGCCGGTGTCATATCAATAAAGTCGATAACAATCAGGCCGCCGAGATCGCGCAGGCGTAGCTGACGTGCGATTTCTTCCGCGGCTTCGAGATTGGTATTGAGTGCAGTCTCTTCGATATCGCTTCCCTTGGTCGCGCGGGCGGAGTTCACGTCGATGGAGATCAAGGCTTCGGTGCGGTCGAAAACGACAGAGCCACCAGACTCCAGGCGCACTTCGCGCGAGAAGGCCGAGTCGATCTGATGTTCAATCTGGTAGCGGGAATACAAGGGTGTTTCTTCTTCGAAGAGCTTGAGTTTGGACAGATTGTGTGGACTGACCTGCTCGATAAACTTGCGCATGCGCTCGAAGATATCCTTGTTATCGACCAGGATCTCGCCGACATCGGAGCGCAGGTAGTCACGTATGGCGCGCACCACCAGGTTGCTTTCCTGATAAATCAGGAAGGGGGCCGAACGCTCGGTTGCGGCCTTGCTGATCGCATCCCACAGGTGCGCCAGGTAATCGAGGTCCCATTGCAATTCTTCTGCGCTCTTGCCAATACCGGCCGTGCGGGCGATCAGTGCATAATCATCGGGTGTGTCCAGTTGGGACATGGCCTCGCGCAACTGGGCGCGGTCTTCACCTTCGATCCGACGGGAGATACCACCGCCCTTGGGGTTGTTGGGCATGAGCACCAGGAAGCGGCCGGCCAGACTGATGAATGTCGTTAGCGCCGCACCCTTGGTTCCGCGTTCTTCCTTATCGATCTGGACGATGAATTCCTGGCCTTCCTTGATGACGTCCTGTATGCGCATCTGGGAGATAGGCTTGCCACTCTCCATGTTCTGGAAGTAAATGCGAGAAATTTCTTTCAGCGGCAAGAAGCCCTGACGCTGGGTGCCGTAATCGACAAACGCAGCCTCAAGACTGGGTTCCACGCGGGTGACGCGGCCCTTATAAATATTTCCTTTTTTGTTTTGAGCCGCGGAGGACTCGATATCGAGGTCTAATAGGCGCTGCCCATCGACAATTGCGAGGCGCAACTCCTCTGAATGAGTTGCGTTAAACAACATCCGCTTCATTGTATTCTTCCCTGATGTCCTGGCTTCTGTGCCGATATGCGTTTTATTACCGGCGCGTGCATATCTGAGCACGCGTTATGGCAAGTGCGCCAGTCCAGGCCGGCCTCACCAGATGACATCAATAATTTTATCGGCAGCTCTCTCGGGTGAGCTGCTCCAAACCCTGTTCGCGAGGTCCCGGCGCTGCACTGGCCGCCTGGGTGTCGCGTCTTGGCAGACCCATTCGGCCTGCCATAAAATCGTTCTCAGTCGTATTCACGGCGTATCGCCTAAGCCAGATGTCTCCTCTGAAGCTTGATACGCTACTGAACAATATAACAGCGCTGACCGTTTTCAGCAATCTGTTATCATCGATGCCATGCAAAATATGGTTAAAACACAAGGAAATCAGCCCAGAATGGTGGAGATCGACGCCGATCATGAAGGTCAGCGTCTGGACAACTTCCTGATGACCCAGCTCAAGGGGGTGCCGCGCAGCCGCATCTACCGCATCGTGCGCAAGGGCGAGGTAAGAATCAACAAGGGGCGGCAGAAGCCGGATTATAAGCTGCAATGTGGCGATAAGGTGCGCATCCCACCCATACGTGTAGCCGCCAGGCCCGCCATAAACGAAAACGCCGATTTTCAATGGTTGGAACAGGCCGTCTTGCATGAAGACAGTAAGCTGATGGTGTTGAACAAACCCACGGGCCTGGCCGTGCATGGCGGGAGTGGCGTAAGCCTGGGGCTGATAGAGGCCTTGCGCCGGCTCAGACCGCAATGTCGCTTTCTGGAACTGGTGCACAGGCTGGATAGAGACACCTCGGGTTGCCTGTTGGTGGCCAAGAAACGCTCAATCTTGTTGGCACTGCATAAGGCCCTGCGTGAGGGCAATATCGACAAACGCTACGTAGCCCTCTGCCGGGGCGGTTGGCAGGGCAAGGGGCAGACTGTTGAGGCGCCGCTGTTGCGCTACCACTTGGCGAATGGAGAACGTCGAGTACGGGTGCATTCGGATGGCAAACCGGCCAAGACTCGATTCAGCCTGCGCCGATCATTAAAGGGTGCCGTATTGCTGGACATTAAGCTATTCACCGGCCGTACCCATCAGGCTCGTGTGCATGCAGCGCATATCAATCATCCGATTGCCGGCGATGATAAATACGGCGACAAGGCCTTTAATCAGGCCATGAAAAAAGCAGGACTCAAGCGCATGGCCTTGCATGCCGAGCGCTTGAGATTCCAGCACCCTGGCACTAATGAATGGATGATGCAGACGGCGCCGATGCCGGATGAAATGAACACAATCGTGGAGACCCTAGCAATATGAAACAAAAGTATGACCTCATCGTCTTTGACTGGGATGGCACGTTGATGGACTCGGAGCAGAAAATCGTGCGCTGTTTTGAGGCCGCTGCTGAAGATGCCGGTGTGCCCCATCCCGGGACCGAGGCCATCAGCGGCATTATTGGCCTGGGTATGACCGAGGCCGTCGAAGCATTGATGCCGGAGGCCGATGCGGGGCAACGCGAGGCCGTGATCGACGCCTATCGAGAACATTTTTTGATCCATGACAAGACCGAAATGCCATTGTTTCCCGGTGTCAAGCGGGGGCTTAGTGAATTAAAGGGCATGGGTTACCAACTGGCGGTGGCCACCGGTAAGGCGCGGCGTGGGTTGGACCGGGTGTTGGAACAATGGCAGATGCACGATCACTTTGCGGCTACCCGCTGCGCCGATGAAGCCGGTTCCAAGCCGCATCCCGGGATGTTGCGCGATATACTGGAAGCTACCCAGGTCAGTCTGGAGCGCGCTATCATGGTGGGAGATACCAGTTTTGATATGGAGATGGCGCAAAAGGCGGGTATGGATGGTTTGGCTGTCAGCTATGGCGTACACGGCCGTGAACGTCTGCTGCCTTATCAACCGCTGGCCTGCCTGGACTCCTTCGAAGAAGTCTGTGTCTGGCTAAGTTGAACCCCGTGCAGCATTTCATCTGTCACAGTCAGGATCTGGTGGAGTGCGGTAAGGGCCATACCTTTACCATCCATTACCATGACCGGGAGACCGAGGGCTTTGTCGTGCGGTATCAGGGTAAGGCCCATGCGTATCTCAATGAGTGCGCCCATCAGGCTATGGCGCTGGATTTCAAGGAAGGTGAGTTTTTCTCACGTGATGGCAATCACCTGATCTGTGCTACCCATGGCGCGTTGTATGATCCCGGCAGCGGACAATGCCTGAGCGGACGCTGTAACGGCCGGGCCCTGGTAACATTGACTATCACCGAACAGGACGGGGCCATCTGTCTTCAACCCGAATCTGGGATACACTTAATTTCAACACCTGTAAGTTAAAGCGCAAGCAAGAGGATGTAATGAGCAACGGAAACGATAAAGACCTGAATCAGTTGAAGAACGGCGAGCAATGGGAACGCCATTTATTGGAACGCCTGGCCTTTGCCTCGGTCTCGGAACAGCGTAAGACGAGACGCTGGGGCATATTCTTCAAGCTGTTCTTTCTGGGCTACCTCGTTGTTATCCTGATAATGACATCATCCGGTGATTGGGGCGGTAAGGCCCTGCCGGGTGGCGACTATGCTGCACTGGTTGATATGAATGGTGTCATCTCCAGCGATAGCCAGGCCAGTGCCGACTTCGTCATCACCGGCCTGCGCAAGGCCTTCGAGAGCAAGGCCAAGGGCATCCTCTTTCGCACCAATAGCCCCGGTGGCAGTCCCGTACAGGCAGGTTATATCAACGATGAGATTATTCGCCTGAAGAAAAAATATCCGGAAAAACCCATCTATGCCGTGGTCGGGGATGTCTGTGCCTCGGGTTGTTATTATGCCGTCGCCAGTACCGATAAAATCTATGCCAACAAGGCCAGCATCGTAGGCTCCATAGGCGTACTCATGGATGGCTTTGGCTTTGTAGAGGGCATGAAAAAGTTAGGCATAGAGCGTCGTCTGATCACGGCCGGTGAAAACAAGGGCCTACTGGACCCTTTTTCACCTTTAAAGGCCAAAGACAAGAAACACGCCAAGAAGATGCTGAATGAAATCCATGGCCAGTTCATTGATGTCGTCAGAAAGGGCAGGGGGGATGCCCTCAAGCCGACACCGGATATGTTCTCGGGACTCTTCTGGACCGGACAGGAGGCCATGGAAATGGGACTGGTCGATGCGCTTGGCAGCGCCGGTTATGTCGCCCGTGAAGTCATAGGTGCGGAAGAGATCGTCGACTTCACCTATCAGGAAGACTGGTTCGAACGTTTTGCCGGCAAGCTGGGTGCGGCGATGGCGAATACTATGGCGACACGATTATCGTTAGATGTGACGGGTTTGCAGTAAGTAACTATCTTTGAAGTAGGGTGGGCGCTGACCATCCGTTATAAAGGCATGTCTTACGGTAGTCTGAGGTAGGGTGGGCACCGCCCACCAGTTTTTTTAGATGACAGAATTCCCGAATACCATTAGCTTGTAGTAAACTTTTACATGTTACGTAGCAGGGTTGGCATCGCTCACCAATCAATGTCGAAGGAACGACATGGCCAATTATCGACGCGCACGGACGCCGGGCGCGTGTTATTTCTTTACCGTTGTGACCTATCGCCGACAAGGGATTCTCACATTACCCGGCAGCCGTCAAGCACTGCGCCGCGCTATTCACGATACAAGAACCCATCATCCATTTGAGATCAATGCCTGGGTATTATTGCCCGATCATCTGCATTGCATCTGGACGTTGCCCGAAAACGATCATGATTTTTCCAGGCGATGGGGTTTAATCAAGGCGCAATTCTCAAAGGCCATGAAATCCCAATTACACATTGAGCAATGGTTAAACCCATCCAGACGCAAGAAACGGGAAAGCACGATCTGGCAACATCGGTTTTGGGAGCACCAAATACGAGATGAACAGGATTATCGTAATCATATGGATTACATTCATTACAATCCCGTCAAACACGGTTTGGTGACACAGACAAAGGATTGGCCGTATTCAACATTTCACCGTTACGTTCAGAAAGGAAGTTATCCAGTTGATTGGGGTGGGTGTGATGGATTGGTAGAGGGAGATTACGGCGAATGATAGGACAATAAACAGTGTAGAGTGGACACCATATTTGATACCCATCGTAGGGTGGGCATTGCCCACCGACATAAGCTCTGTGAATCAGTATTACATAAACAAACAGATTGCGTAGTATGCCATATTAATAGGTTCAAGGAGGGTGGTGCCCACCCTGCCTGACTGAACCAAGTGGCATGATATACCACATCAATATGTTAAATGGATTAAACAAACAAGGTGGGCGGTGCCCACCCTACTTGGTTATTGCGCCATATTTGACGTCCATCTAACGATACTGGGTAGGGTGGGCACCGCCCACCAATAAACATTTGCTAAATAACAGCCAACCCTTCGGCCTCCAGCATTTTCACCAGCCGAATCAGCGGCAACCCTATCAAAGTGTTCGGGTCTTCGCCTTCAAAGCGTTCCAGCAAGGCGATGCCCAAGCCTTCGGATTTCACGCTACCGGCGCATTTATAGGGTTGTTCTTTTAATAGATACGTTTCGATTTGTTCATCCGTCAGTTTCCGGAACACTACGGTAAAAGGGATGACTTCGCTCCGGATGTTGCCGGTCCCGGCATTCACGAGCGCAAGTCCCGTATACAAGGTAATGTGTTTGCCCGAGGCCTGCTGCAGCTGTTGCACGGCATGATCATGGTCGCGGGGCTTGCCAACGATTTCATTACCATGCACAGCCACTTGATCAGAGCCTATAATAAGCGCATTCGGATATTGCGGAATGATGGCCTGTGCTTTCGCTATTGAAAGTCGCTCGACCAGTTGTTGCGGGGTTTCGTTTGCTTTGGGTGTCTCATCGATCTCCGGGCTCATGACCTCGAACGGTACCATCAACCGCGCCAGTAACTCACGACGGTAGGGCGAGGACGAGGCGAGGACGAGTTGAGTCATAACGTCTGACCGAAAAGGAGGCCGCGTGCAAAGTCATCGTCATTCCGGCACTCCAGTACCGCCTTCGGCGTTTCGTCAAGTACTTCCTGAACCCGTTCCGGGTTCTGGTCGCGCAGACCGGAGTCCAGAAGACACATATCAACCAACATCGACAAAATCTGGATACCGGCTTGCACTTAGATCGTCTTCGATGATCATCAAGTACTTCCTGAACTTCGTTCTGGTCGCGCCGGCATGACGTCCATGGTGTTTCTGCGAGTGTTCACGCAGTCTTAAAGGTTATTCAATTTCGATCAGGGCCTCATCGGGATTGACGCTGTCACCTTTGATGACATTGACGGCCTTGACGGTACCGGACACGGGTGCCGGCACTTCGTTTTCCATTTTCATGGCCTCGACCACCAGCACGGGATCACCGGCATTGACGGTATCGCCTTCATTGATCAGTACATCGACGATCGTGCCGGGCATGGAAGAGGTGACATCTCCTTGCTTGTGGGCCTTGGGTCGCCTGGAACCCTGGGAGCCAAGCTTGCCGGCGGCCACGGTGTCGACGGCACCAGGACTCACTTCGGCAAAGGTCTCGACCAGAATCTCTTCAGGCACACCATCTACCGAGACATAGTAGGGGCGTGTCTCTTCTGATTTATGGCCGACACCGGTGACCTTGATGTTGTAGGTCTCGCCGTGCAGTGTGACATTAAAATCAGTGGGTGCCAGTTGCGCCGTGCTTTCGCCGGCGCCTACAGGCAGCAACTCTTCGGGTTTTAATGTGCCCGCCGCACGTTCTTGCAAATAGCTGCGGCCCACATCCGGAAACATGGCATAGGTCAACACGTCTTCATCAGACTTGGCGAGATCGCCAATCTCTTCCTGCAACTTGTGCATCTCCGGTTCGATCAAATCGGCCGGCCGGCAACTAATGACTTTTTCACTACCTATAGCTTTATCACGCACGGCATCATTGACCTTACCCAGGGTAGCGCCATAGCGGCCTTGCAAATACAGTTTGACCTCATTGGTAATGGTCTTGTAGCGCTCACCGGTAATGACATTTAGCACGGCCTGTGTACCGACGATTTGTGAGGTCGGTGTGACTAGCGGCGGATAGCCCAGGTCTTCGCGTACGCGTGGTATTTCAGATAACACATCATTCATCTTGTCCAGCGCGCCTTGTTCTTTTAGCTGATTGGATAGATTGGAAATCATGCCACCCGGTATTTGATTGAGTTGCACGCGTGTGTCTATGCCGGTGAACTCGCTTTCATACTGATGATATTTCTTGCGCACTTCATTGAAGTACATGCCTATCTCTTGCAGGGCCTTCAGATCCAGGCCGGTGTCATAGGGCGTATCTTTAAAGGCCACGACCATGCTTTCCGTTGGTGAGTGACTGGTGCCCCATGACAGTGAGCTGATGGCGGTGTCCACATGCCGACAACCATTCCTGACGGCCTCGAACATGCAGATGTTGGCCACTCCGGTTGTAGTATGGGAATGAAAATGCAGCGGGACCTGGACGGAACTGCTTAATGCTGAAAATAGCTCGGCGGTGGAAGCTGGGGTCAAGAGACCGGCCATATCCTTGATGCATATCGTCTGGCAGCCCATGGCTTCCAGTTCACACGCCTGATTTACAAAATGTTCAATAGTGTGCACCGGGCTGGTTGTGTAGCTGATGGCGCCTTGGGCGTGTTTTTTCGCCTTCAAAACAGCATCGACTGACAGTTTTATGTTGCGCAGATCATTCATGGCATCGAAGATGCGGAAGACTTCTACACCATTCTCAGCAGCTTTCTTTACGAAGGCCTCTACGACGTCATCAGAGTAGTGACGATAACCTAACAAGTTCTGACCACGTAACAACATTTGTATGGGTGTGTTGGGCAGGGCCTCCTTCAACAGGCGCAGACGCTCCCACGGATCTTCTCTCAGGAATCGCACGCAGGCATCAAATGTGGCGCCACCCCAGGCTTCAAGCGACCAGTAACCTATCTTGTCCAGCCTGTCACAGACAGGCAGCATGTCTTCGGTACGCATGCGTGTGGCCAACAGCGATTGATGGGCATCACGCAAGATAAGATCGGTAACCAGAACTTTCTTTTTTGATTTCGCCATAGTCTTCTTTGTAGATAACGCGTCGTTATAAACCGTGGTGCACCACCAGCGCCGCGGCAATGGCAGCAGCCAGGGCGGCGGGCGGGCGACGAATCGAGTAGTTTATCAGTTCCGGATGTTTTTCAACGAAACTTGTGTTGAATTTGCCACTGCGAAACTCCGGTGTCTTCAGAATTTCCAGGTGAAAAGGCTGCGTGGTCTTGACGCCATGCAGACCGACATCTTTCAGTGCCCGTTGTGAACGCTGTAATACCTGCTCCCAGGTCAGAGCCCAGACCGTGAGCTTGGCGCACATGGAATCATAATAGGGCGGAAACTCGTAACCGGTATATATCGATGCATCGGTGCGCACACCGGGACCGCCGGCAGAGTAATAGCGTGTGATGCGTCCGAAGTTGGGCAGAAAATCATTCTTCGGGTCCTCGGCGTTGATCCGGAACTGTATGGCATAACCCCGTAGCTGCACGTCTTTCTGTTTGCACGACAGGGGCAGACCGCTGGCAATACGGATTTGTTCCTGCACAATATCCATGCCGGTGATTTGTTCAGTGACGGTATGCTCGACCTGTAGCCGGGTATTCATTTCCATGAAGTAAAAATTGTCGTCTTCATCCAGCAGGAATTCCACGGTACCGGCATTGACGTAATTCACGGCCTTGGCGGCACGCACGGCCAGATCACAGACGTACTGGCGTTGTTTATCCGAAAGCTGAGGGGAAGGTGCGATTTCCAATAATTTCTGGTGGCGGCGCTGTATCGAGCAGTCTCGCTCAAACAGATGAATGGCATTGCCACGGTTGTCACCGATGATCTGGACTTCTATATGGCGCGGATTTTCGATGTATTTTTCCAGAAATACCTCGGCCGAGCCGAAGGCCTTGGTGGCCTCGGACACCACGCGATCGTAATTGGTGTGCAGTTCTTCCTCGGTCTCGCAGCGGCGTATACCGCGACCGCCACCACCGGAGGTGGCTTTGAGCATAACCGGGTAGCCGATGTCGCCGGCTATCCTCAGGGCCTCATCCAGGTCTTTCAGATTGTCTTCTGTTCCAGGTGTGACCGGCACCTTGGCGGCGATCATGGCCTGGCGGGCCGCGGTCTTGTCGCCCATACGTCGAATCACGTCTCCGCTGGGGCCGATAAAGGTAATACCGCGGCGGGCACAAATGTCGGCCAGCAGCGGATTCTCTGACAGGAAACCATAACCCGGATGCAGGGCATCACAACCGGCGGCCACAGCCAGGTTTACGATGCGGTGAGCATTGAGATAACCCCCTATAGGATCCGGGCCGAGATTGTAGGCTTCGTCGGCCTTTTTAACATGCAGGGCGTGTCTATCGGCATCGGAATAGATGGCCACGGATTTGATACCCATTTCGGCGCAGGCGCGGACGATGCGCACGGCGATCTCACCGCGATTGGCGACCAGGATTTTCTTAATCAAAAAGTTGCCCCGACTGGTTCCGCACCTGAAACGGGTGCGAGAGAGTTATTGTAAATTGATTCCAGGGATGCTTTTTACGAAAAGGACCCCGGGGTGTCAATATCAGCGCCTTGTGCGGACAGGCGGAATTCGCCTGCTAAATATCACGCCTTGCAGGCGAATCAGGATTTTGACAGGCCCTACAAGCAGTTATATGATGCGCGCCCTATGAGTACCGGGTTGCCCTCTCAAATCGACCCGAACCATCTCGCCAGAGAAGGGACTCACCTGCAGGGTCACTGGCCATTGGCTGAATTTGAGCGCTTGCTGTCGTCTTGCGCCAGGCCGGAAGGCCGGATCAGCATCGATCTGAACTTTGTTCAGGATGATGAACGGCGCTCTCGAATGTCCGGAACATTGCGGGCGGAACTGTGGCTGACATGCCAGCGCTGTATGACACCAGTGAAAAAGGTGTTGGAAGTCGATTCGGACATAAGACTTCTGCAACAGGGTGAGCATGTAGAGGGTGATGATGATGTCGTCACGGTAAACGGTCCCGTGTCCCTGGTAAAGCTGGTCGAGGATGAGTTGTTATTGTCTTTGCCCATGATACCGGTACATGAGCTGGATCAATGTCCGGCCGCGGGCTACCTGCAAGCACTGGCAAGTGGACCGGAAAAAGCGGCGGAAAAAGCGGGGAATCCGTTCGCCGTATTGAAAGATTTAAATCTGAAGGACAAGAAGTGATGCCTTCAAGAAATGACTATCGATAAGTAAAGAGGAATAGACATGGCTGTTCAAAAAAATCGCAAGACTCCTTCCAAGCGCGGCATGCGTCGTTCGCACGATGCCTTGGGTAACCCCACCTTATCCGTGGAACCGACCAGTGGTGAACTGCATCGTCGGCACCACATCAGCGCCAATGGCTACTACCGTGGTCACAAGGTAATCGACACACCAGCCGACTAATCGGCGTCCGCCGGAGACCACAGCGTGTCTCTCACCATAGCCCTGGATGCCATGGGGGGCGATCACGGTGCCCGTATCACGGTAGCCGCGGCGCTCGCCTTTAGTCGTCAGCAACCCGATATCCACCTGATCCTTGTCGGTCAGGAGGATATTTTGCGTGCCGAGCTGGACCGTCATGGTGAGGACAGCGATCACATCAGTATTCATCATGCCTCACAAGTCGTGGCCATGGATGAACCGCCTGCTCTGGCCTTGCGCAAGAAAAAAGACTCTTCCATGCGTGTAGCCATTAACATGGTCAAGGAAAACAAGGCACAGGCCTGCGTCAGCGCCGGTAATACCGGCGCCTTGATGGCCACGGCACATTTTGTGTTAAAGGGTTTGCCAGACATTGCAAGACCTGCTTTATGTTCAACCTTGCCCACTACCAGCGGCCATGTGCATATGCTGGACCTGGGAGCCAATGTCGAATGCTCGCCTGAGCAGTTGTTACAGTTTGGTGTCATGGCTTCAATTATGGTGACTGCACGTGAGAACAAATCACAACCCAGAGTAGGCCTGCTGAATATTGGTGAAGAAGATATCAAGGGTAATGATGTGGTGAAGAAAGCCGCGGTCTTGTTTCGTAACAGCAAGCTGAATTACCAGGGCTATATCGAAGGCAATGAAATCTATACCGGTGATATGGATGTTGTGGTCTGTGACGGATTTGTCGGCAATGTGGCCTTAAAGGCCAGCGAAGGTGTGGTGCAAATGATTATTCATGTCATGAAGGAAGAATTTAGGCGTAACATGTTCACACGTTTAATGGGCCTGCTGGCCATGCCGGTATTAAAGGCCTTTGGTCGGCGCATGGATCATCGAATCTATAATGGCGCCAGCCTGTTGGGTCTGAACGGAATCGTCATCAAAAGCCATGGCGGCACCGATGCCCTGGGATTTCAATATGCTATCGCCGTGGCCGCACATGAGGCCAGGTCACGACTAATTGAGCGCATGACAAAAGATTTGAGCACCCTGTTGGGTGAGACTGCTGCATGAGTTATTCAAGAATTTCAGGTACTGGCAGTTACTTGCCCGAGAAAATACTGACCAATGCTGATCTGGAAAAACTGGTAGATACCAGCGATGAATGGATTGTTTCCCGCACAGGCATTCAAGAACGCCGTATCGCCGCGGAAGATCAACAGACTTGCGACCTTGCTGAACAGGCCGCGCGCCATGCCATGGAAGCCGCCAATGTAACCGCCGCGGACCTTGATCTGATTATTGTTGCGACCACAACACCCGATCGTGTGTTTCCCAGCACCGCTTGCTTGCTTCAGGAGCGACTGGGGAATCACGGTGCTATCGCCTTTGATTTACAAGCGGTTTGCACAGGCTTTGTCTATGCACTGAGCGTGGCGGAAAAATTTATCCGTACCGGGGCTGCCGGGAAAGCGCTGGTGATTGGTGCGGAAACCCTGTCACGCATTATAGACTGGGAGGATCGTTCTACCTGTGTATTGTTTGGCGATGGTGCCGGGGCCGTTGTGATTGAGGCGTCTGATGAGCCCGGCATCATTTCCACGCATCTACATGCAGATGGTCAATATAAGGAGTTACTGACGGTACCGGTAGGCGTCTCGTCCAACATTAAAGCCATTCAGCAAGGTAAGGCCACGATACAAATGTTGGGTAATGAAGTGTTCAAGATGGCGGTGAATACACTGGGCTCCATCGTCGATGAAACCCTGGATGCCAATCATCTTGGAAAGACCGATATTGACTGGTTTGTGCCGCATCAGGCCAACATCCGCATTATCAATGCCACGGCCAGGAAACTGAAAATGAATATGGATCACGTGGTGGTGACAGTGCATAAACACGGTAACACGTCCGCTGCCTCTATCCCGCTGGCGTTTGACGAAGCTGTACGCGATGGCCGCATTAAGCGTGGTGAGAAAGTATTGATGGAGGCCTTTGGTGGCGGTTTCACCTGGGGTTCCGTGTTGCTGAATTATTGATAGTCAGGTTGTTGGCAATCTTAAATTTGAAATTTTAAGGCAGATATGTCGTTAGCATTTGTTTTTCCGGGTCAGGGCTCACAATCCATCGGTATGCTGGATGCCATGGCCACGGAATACAGTATCGTCAAAGAGACGTTTCAACAGGCTTCCGAAGCACTCGCGCAAGACCTGTGGGCAATAGTGTCCGCGGGCCCGCAAGAAACGCTTAACCAGACCGAAAATACCCAACCTGCCATGTTGGCCGCCGGCGTCGCTGTCTGGCGTGTCTGGCAGGAGCGAGGTGGCGAACAACCGGTAATGATGGCAGGTCATAGCCTGGGCGAGTATACCGCCCTGGTATGTGCCGGTAGCCTGGATTTTACCGATGCCATCACATTGGTGCGCGACCGCGGCCAGTTCATGCAATCCGCTGTCCCCGCGGGTCAGGGCGCCATGGCCGCCATACTGGGGCTGAAGGACGATGCTGTGCGGGGGCTATGCGAACAAGTTGCCGAAGGGGACGTGCTGTCCGCGGTAAATTTCAATTCACCGGGCCAGGTCGTGATTGCCGGTACTGCCGCGGCTGTAGAACGGGCAGTCGCCCAGGCAAGCGAGGCCGGGGCCAAGCGGGCCGTGACCTTGCCTGTCAGCGTGCCCTCTCATTGCGCACTCATGCATCCTGCGGCTGAGAACATGGCTAAACGCCTGGCCGAGGTCACCATTCATCCTCCCGGCATCCGGGTGGTGCACAACGCTGATGTCTTTATCCATGACGAAGCGGATGCCATACGCGCTGTCTTGGTGCAACAAATTGAACAGCCCGTCCGCTGGGTGGAATCCGTGCAACACCTGGTCGCCAATGGGGTAGATCGTATTATTGAATGTGGCCCTGGACGTGTTTTGATGGGCCTGAACAAGCGTATAACGAAAGATGCCAAGACCGTGGCTGTGTATGATCCGTCCAGTCTGGACAAGGCGTTAGCAGAAGGTGTGTTCTGAACCCGTTTGTGTGGCATACAAAGAACAATGCATCGTAGGGGGAGAAGATAATGTCGTTACAAGGTGAGACAGCGCTCGTGACCGGTGCCTCAAGAGGTCTGGGTCAGGCCATTGCCCTGGAGCTGGGTCGGAGAGGGGCCTTTGTGGTCGGCACAGCCACTTCAGAAAGTGGTTCAGAAAATATCACTAAATATATGAAAGATAATGATATTAATGGTTTTGGTGCCTGTCTGGATGTCACCGACCCCGACTCCATTACCAACACCCTCAAAGATATTACCGAGAGACAGGGCGCGCCCTCTATTCTGATCAATAATGCCGGTATTACCCGTGATAATCTGCTGATGCGCATGAAGGATGAGGAATGGGATGCCATTATGGATACCAACCTGAAATCGGTCTTTCGCATGAGCAAGGCCTGTCTGCGTCCCATGACCAAGGCACGTAAAGGTCGCATTATTAGCATCAGTTCCGTGGTCGGAGAGACCGGTAATCCCGGACAATCAAACTACGCGGCCGCCAAGGCCGGTATCGGCGGTTTTACCCGCGCCCTGGCGCGCGAAGTGGCGAGCCGCAATATCACGGTCAATGCCGTGGCCCCGGGCTTTATCGACACCGATATGACCCGCGCCCTGGATGATGAACAGCGCGCCGCGATTACCCGGCAAATTCCCTTGAATCGACTGGGTCAGCCCCAGGATATCGCCAATGCCGTGGCGTTTCTGGCCTCCGACGAGGCCGGCTATATCACGGGATTGACCCTGCAAGTGAATGGTGGAATGTATATGGGGTAGCTTAAAATAGCTGAAAACCAGGCTTTTTTCTGGCTGCTAGACGGAGCCACCTAAATTATGATAACAATGCGCCCTCGCATGAGCCTGAAGGGGCCAATCAGGAGGAAAATATAATCATGAGCAGTATTGATGAGCGGGTTAAAAAAATCGTTGTGGAGCAGTTGGGTGTCAATGATGGGGAGGTCAGTCCAACGTCATCTTTCGTGGATGACCTGGGGGCCGATTCTCTGGATACCGTAGAGCTGGTTATGGCGCTGGAAGAAGAATTCGATACTGAAATTCCGGACGAAGAAGCTGAGAAGATCACCACCGTCCAGCAAGCTGTGGACTACATCAATGCCCATCAGTAAGTATTTATAAACTTACAGCACCACGGTCTTCCCAAGAAACTCTATTGAGCAGCCGTGGTGCGTTGAATACCACTACCTAATTCAATCGCAAACGACTTAGCGAATTCCGTTCGCCAATGAGGGTAGCCGTTTGAGTAAACGTCGCGTTGTCATCACAGGTCTGGGCATATTCTCCCCTGTCGGACTGGGTGTCGAAGAGAACTGGAACAGCATCGTCGCCGGTAAAAGTGGCATAGGCCCGATTACGCGCTTTGATGCGACAGGGTTTCCTTGCACCATTGCCGGGGAAGTAAAGGGTTTCGACATCGAGCAGTATATGTCGGCCAAAGAAGCGCGAAAGATGGACAGATTTATCCAGTTCGGGGTTGCCGCGGGGCTGGATGCCTTCAAGGATTCCGGACTCGAAGTGACTGAAGAGAATGCCCCTCGCATGGGCGTGCTGATCGGGTCTGGCATAGGCGGTATAGAGAGCATAGAGCGTACCTCGGCCTTGCTGGCCAAGAAGGGACCTCGTCGTGTGTCCCCATTCTACATTCCCATGAGCATTATCAACATGATCTCCGGGGACCTGTCTATCATGCTGGGGCTACAAGGCCCCAACCTGGCCATGGTAACCGCCTGCACCACCGCCACGCACAGTATTGGCGATGCCGGACGTTTAATCGAATACGGCGATGCCGATGTGATGGTCGCGGGCGGCGCCGAGTCAGCCATCACACCCACCAGCATGGCTGGCTTTGGGAATGCCAAGGCCCTGAGCAATCGCAATGATGATCCCGCCACGGCCAGTCGACCCTGGGACCGGGACCGGGATGGCTTTGTCTTGAGTGAAGGTGCCGGTGTTGTTGTATTGGAAGAAATGGAACATGCCAAGGCACGCGGGGCGAGGATCTATGCGGAATTGGCCGGCTTTGGCCTCAGTGGAGATGCCTATCACATGACCAGCCCTCCCGAAGACGGTGACGGTGCCAGGCGTTGCATGTTGAATGCATTACACAACTCTGGCATCAATCCTGATGCAGTGGATTATGTGAATGCCCATGGTACTTCTACACTTCTGGGCGATAAGGCCGAGACCATGGCATTGAAGAATGCGTTGGGGGATCATGCCTCCAGGGTCGCGGTTAACTCCACCAAATCCATGGTGGGTCATTTGCTCGGTGCGGCCGGAGGGGTGGAGGCCGTCTACACAGCATTGGCGATACACCACCAGGTTACACCTCCCACTATTAATATTTTTAACCAGGATCCTGCATGCGATCTTGATTTTGTGCCGGGGACCGCGCGGGATATGAAAATCGATGTCGCCATGTCCAATTCCTTTGGCTTCGGCGGTACCAATGGCACCCTAGTGATGCGCAAGTCCATGTGAGCCGGTTTGCCCGCACGCTGAACACACACGAAGCGGCCTATCACATACAGCCGCTGGATGATTTCCCTGATCTGCTGGCGTTCCACCGTTTGAATGCCACACGCTACCCGCATCTGCTGGAGAGCGTATCGCACGGCACGGCGCAGTCACGATACGACATACTCTTTGCTTTTCCGGGACAAACATTAAGCCTCGATCATCTGTTCCAGCTAACCCTTGACGATCAAATCTGCGCTCACTCTGATTTCCTGGCGCAACTTGATGCGCTCGTATCCAGTAATACCGTTTCTCCTGACGAACACGTAAACAATGGCATGGACCCACCCTTCAAGGGTGGCTGGTTCGTTTACTTGTCTTATGAACTTATACAACAAATAGAGCCGTCACTCGGGCACTGGAAAACCGATCCATCGTTACCGGTGGCCATGGCCAGTTATTTTCCCGCGGCCATCGTTCGAGACCATATACAACAATGTAGTTATATTGTCTGTGAGTCCGGACAGCACCAGGAACTCATTGCGGAAATACAAAACGATATAAAAACAATACACAGTAAAGCTGTCGACCGGGACATTGTTCTTGCGTTTTTCGAAGAGTCCGCGCCAGAACCCTATTTGCAAGCCGTAGATAAAGTAAAACGCTATATACGGGATGGCGACGTATTTCAGGTCAATCTCTCGCGTCTGTGGCAAGCATGCCTGCAAGAAAACATTCCATCGCATGTCCTGTATCAACGGCTACGCCACACCAATCCCGCACCCTTTGCCGGACTGATGACTTTACAAAATGACACAGCGGTTATCAGTTCTTCGCCAGAGCGACTTGTTGAAGTAAAGCAAGGCAAACTCAGTACGCGTCCTATCGCCGGTACCTATCCGCGCAGTAGTGATAGCCAGAAAGACGAGGCGCTTTCGCAAGCGCTGCTGGCCCATCCCAAAGAACGGGCCGAGCATATTATGCTAATCGACCTGGAGCGCAATGATCTCGGTCGTGTTTGTCGACCCGGGACGGTGTGCGTAAAAGAATTAATGACCGTCGAGCATTATCAACATGTGCATCATATTGTTTCAGAGATCAGTGGCGAATTAAAACAAGGCGCGACGCCCGGCCAGGTTATCGCCGCTGTCTTTCCCGGGGGCACCATAACCGGCTGTCCCAAGATTCGCTGTATGGAAATTATACAAGAGCTGGAATCGACCCCCAGAGGCGCTTACACCGGGGCCATGGGCTATATCAGCCGTGACGGTCACATGGATATCAATATTTTGATACGAACCCTGGTGCGCCATGGAAAAGATATTCAATTACAAGCCGGCAGCGGTCTGGTGGCTGACTCAATACCCGAGCGGGAGCTGGAAGAAACGCGGGCCAAGGCCCTGGGTATGATACGCGCTATCCGGGAAGCATGATGATGCAGTGCCTGATTAATGGCGAGTCGCGTGATTCGATATCCATTCATGATCGGGGCTTGTTATATGGCGATGGTCTGTTTGAGAGTATCGTGGCCAGGGCGGGTGAACCGCTGTTATGGCCCTTGCATTGGCGACGTCTGAGCCATGATGCCCAGCGTTTGGGTATTGCGCCGCCCGATGAAGCGCAACTGCTGACTGAAATTCGCAGTGTGCTACAGGGTTGTGATCGCGCCACATTAAAAATCATACTCACGCGCGGACAAGGGCAGAGGGGGTATCGTACTCCGGAAAAACAGGCGCCCACACGTATCGTGATCAGTCTGCCGGCCGCTGATTATCCCGTGGAGTGGTCAAGCAAGGGTATTGCCGCGACGCTATCCGATATTCAGCTAAGCCAACAGCCACGGCTGGCAGGCATCAAGCACCTGAATCGCCTGGAGCAGGTATTGGCGCAATCAGGTTGCCAACCTGACTTTGCCGAGGCATTGGTCTGTGACCGGCATGGTAATATCATAGAGGGCATTCGCAGCAATGTATTTATTGTTGAGCAGGGCGTGCTGATAACGCCGGACTTGTCGTATTGCGGTGTCGCCGGCGTCATGCGTGCCAATATTATTGAAAAGGCCAGGGCACTGGATATCCCAATTGCAGTGGAATCCCTGGACATACAACGACTGCAGAAAGCACAGGCCTGTTTTGTCACGAATAGCTTGATAGGCATTTGGCCAGTGGCAAGCATAGATCGGCGGGCCATGGTAACAGGACACGTCACCCGGGTATTGCAAGAGGCCATAGATGGCGATTATTAAACATAATAATTTATACAATCTGCTCAAATGGGTGTTACTTGCTGCAGGCTTGTTCTTGTTTTATTTGCTCTGGTCATGGAATCGTCCACTGCTGTCCCAGGAACAAGTCCTGACAGTAGAACCCGGCACGACGTTACACGCCTTAAGCAATCGTCTGCTGAATACGGGTGTAATACAAAATAAGCAAAGTTTTATATTACTGGCCTATTTACGTGGTCACAGCCGATCCTTGCGTGCCGGTGAATATAAACTGGAAGCAGGAATAAGCAGTTGGAGTCTTCTGGATAAGCTGATATCAGGCAAGGGTATAGATCATGCTTTTGTTATCATTGAGGGCTGGAATTTCCGGGAAATACTGGCGGCTCTGGAACAAGCAAAGCGCCTGCAACATACGCTGAAAGACTTAACTCCGGAAGAAATAATGAACAGGCTGGGTGCCACCATCAAACATCCAGAGGGCTGGTTCTTTCCTGATACTTATTATTATTCGGCAGGCACAAAAGACATCTCCATACTTGAGCGCGCCTATAAAAAAATGCAAAACAGACTGGACCTGGAGTGGGCCCAGCGCGAAACCGACCTGCCATTGAAGTCGGCCTATGAAGCACTCACACTGGCATCAGTGGTAGAAAAAGAAACCGGGCTGGTCTCCGAGCGTCCGCTAATTGCCGGCGTATTCATCAATCGGCTAAGAAAAGGCATGCGTCTGCAAACCGATCCCACGGTTATTTACGGTCTCGGCGAGAAGTTTGACGGCAACCTTCGGCGCAGGGACCTGTTAAAGGACGGGCCCTATAACACCTACCGCCGCGGTGGCTTGCCGCCTACACCCATTGCCATGCCCGGCGGTGATGCCATACATGCGGTGTTACATCCGGATAAAACGCAGGCGCTTTATTTTGTTTCCCGTGGCGATGGCAGCCACAAGTTTTCAGATACCTTACGCGAACACAATAATGCTGTAGTGAAATATCAGTTACGTGGTCGCCGGCGTCCACCTCCCGAAGTTCCACCGGCTGCTAATTCCAGCAAGGCTGGCTAGGTGTATGGCAAAGAAAGGTGTATTTGTCACATTGGAAGGCGGGGAAGGGGCAGGTAAAAGTACCCAACTCGCCCATTTGCAATCCGAGCTGGAGGCCGCTGGCTGTAATGTTGTTGTTACACGTGAACCGGGAGGCACGCCCCTGGGCGAACGTGTGCGGGAGATTCTCTTGCATGGCAAGGACCTGAGCATCATACCCGATGCTGAACTGCTACTGATATTTGCGGCCCGGGCACAACACTTACATGATGTGATTGAACCTGCGTTGGCCAAGGGAAAAATTGTCCTCTGTGATCGCTTTACAGATGCCAGCTATGCCTATCAGGGGGGTGGCAGGAGCATAGCGGATGAGCGCATAGCGATACTCGAAACCTGGGTGCAAGGGGATCGTCGACCGGATGTGACCATACTTTTTGATATACCGGTCGAGCAGGGCCTGGCACGGGCCGGGAGGCGCAGCGAACCGGATCGTTTTGAAAAAGAACAGCAAGCATTCTTTATAAAAGTTAGAGATAAATACATAGAACTTGCACTTGAAGCGCCTACGCGAACCAGTATCGTTGATGCCTCAAAAGATATTGCGGCCGTTCAGGATCAGTTAGACCAGATTATTAAAAAAATTGTTGCTAAACATTATGGCTGACATATTCAAGCTCCCAAGCTATCCCTGGCACGACGAAGTCTGGCGCAGCCTGTGGATGCGTGGCAATCAGCTGCCTCATGCCATGCTGATATCGGGTATGAATGGACTGGGCAAGAACGACTTCGCGCAACGACTGGCCATCACCTTGCTGTGCAGCTCGCCATCAGCCAGTGGTGCATGTGGTCAATGCAAAAACTGTAAGTTGTTGGCGGCGGGCAACCATCCCGACCTGACGGTGATAACACCGGATGAAGATAAGTCCACCATTGTTGTGGACCAGGTCAGGGAATTATCGAACTTCCTGGCGCTGAAGCCCCATATCGCCAGCCATAAGTTGATTGTCATAACTCCGGCCGAGGCAATGAATATCAATGCCGCCAACAGCCTGCTAAAAATGCTGGAAGAGCCACCCCTGGGCAATATTATCCTGCTCGTCAGCAGCCACCCCCACCGACTTCCGATTACTGTGCGTAGCCGTTGCAGCACGGTAGGCTTTCGGACTCCGGAACAGACGGTTGCAGTCGCCTGGCTGCAGACCCAGGAAGACAGGGGAGACTGGACTCTTATACTGGCGCTGGCGGGTGGTGCACCGCTCACGGCCCTGTCCCTGGCCCGGGAAGGGTTTTTACAGGACCGGCAACAACTGATGACGGATATCGAGACGCTCAGTACGACCAAAGGTGACCCCAGTACCTGTGCGGACAGGTGGAAAAAACTGGGATCAGAACGCTGCCTACTATGGCTGCAGGGGTTGCTGGCGGACCTGATTCGCCTCGCTTCGGGTATCCGCGACCCGAATCTGACCAATGCGGATCTTTCCGGGCAGTTGCATGACCTGAATAAACGATTAAACTTGAAGAGGTTATACGACTACGCTGATGTTTTATCTGAAGCGCGTCGTTTGTTGACCACGACTGTGGACCAACAATTGCTACTGGAAGACTTGTTAATACGCTGGAACCGACTATACCGATAATATATGGCTACACCTCCTGCTAGAAAACCTCGCCCTGTTGCTTCCGTACGGCCCGGAGTACTGTCCCTGACCATCAAGGACAAGAATGCGCTGTATGCAGCCTACATGCCCTTTATCAAGGGTGGCGGCATTTTTGTACCCAGCAACAAACCCTACAAGGTCGGTGATGAAGTCTTTATGCTGCTGACCCTGATGAACAGCAAGGAGAAAGTACCGGTTGCCGGTCACGTCGTCTGGTCCACACCTGCCGGTGCCCAGGGCGGACGCACAGCGGGTATAGGCATACAATTTAGCGAAAAAGATTCCGGTGCGGCGCGCAATAAGATAGAAGGCCTGTTGGCTACAGCACTGAAGTCGGAGAAACCGACGCACACTATGTAGTTGTGTCTTTACTAGTCGATTCCCACTGTCATATCAATTTTGATCCTCTGGGCGATAGCGTCGTGGAGGTGTTACGCCGCGCCAGGGAAAACGGTGTCGGCCACATGCTATGCGTATCCGTGGACCTGGAAAACTACCCACAAGTACTGGCCCTGGCCGAGCAACACGCAAATGTCTTTGCCTCGGTAGGGGTGCACCCCAATCACCGGGACTGCCACGACCCCAAGGCAGAGGAGTTGATTGAGCTGGCGACAAATAATCATATCGTGGCCATAGGCGAAACCGGGCTGGATTATTTTCGTTCGGAAGGTGAACTGGACTGGCAACAGCAGCGCTTTCGCCAACATATTGCGGCCAGCCGGGAATCGGGCAAGCCCCTGATCATCCATATGCGAGAAGCCGCCAAAGATACCCTGGAAATCATGAAGACCGAACAGGCCCGTGATACCGGGGGCGTCATGCATTGTTTTGCCGATGACTGGGAGACAGCACATGCTGCCCTGGACATGGGTTTTTATATTTCCTTCTCAGGTATCGTCACCTTCAAGAGCGCGCAGAGTCTGCGTGAAGTGGCATTAAAAGTACCGGCAGATCGTTTATTGGTAGAAACAGATTCTCCCTATCTGGCACCGGTACCGCATCGTGGCAAATCCAACGAGCCTGCCTGGGTCAAGCATGTGGCCGAATGCCTGGCACAGTTGCGGCAAACCAGTTTCGAACAGTTTGCCGAGATAACAACTGAAAATTTCTTCAGACTCTTTAGCCATGCTGCACCGCAAAACTAAAGGCCCTCAATAATATCCAGTGCACGATCCAGCGTTTGGGTTCGCGTATAACAATGTGGCGACAACCGTATACCACCTGCACGTTGGGCACATACCACATTCTTCTTCTTCAAGGTTTCAAACACATGATCGGCATCAAGCCGTGCGTGTCTGAAAGTCACAATCCCCGCACGACGTTGTGGGTCAGGATTGGTAATCAGTTCCAATGCCTCATGGCGCACAATCCTGTCTATCAAATAATCGGTACGTTCCTGTATTCTTGCTTGTATAGTATTGATTCCGATCTCATGGATCAGATCCAGGCTGGCATCCAGGGCCATGATGCCCAACATATTCGGACTGCCACATTCAAAACGCATGGCCGACTCGGCAGGCCGCCAGTCTGTTTGATCAAAATCGGATGGGTTGTTTATCATGTGCCAACCGTATTCATGCAGGGTCAGCCGTTGGCGCCATCGACTGCTGCAATAAAACAGGGACAGACCCTCAGGACCTAACAACCATTTATGCCCATCCGCCATTAGAAAGTCGATATGCATGGCCTCTACATCATGCGGCAATATCCCCAGTCCCTGGATAGCATCGACGCAAAAAGCAATACTTTTTCTTCTGCAAAATTCACCCAGGCGTTGCAAATCCATACGCAGACCACTGGCATATTGCACCGTACTGACAGCCAATAGACGGGTATTCACATCGACCGCGTCCTGCAGGCTGGCTTCCGGGTCCGTACCCAGCGCAATCTTGCGTGTCTCAACTCCGTATCGTTGCAAGGATTCCCAGACTATGCGGTTGGAGGGAAACTCCTGCTCACAAAAGACAACATTGTCCCCCTTATTCCAGGGAAAGCCGTGTGCCACCACGGAGAGGGCCTCAGATGTACTTTTTAGCAAGGCCACATCGTCTGTTGCAGGGGCATGTATCAAGTCGGCCAGTCCTTGCCGTAAACGGGACTCCACCTCTACCCAGCGCGGGTAATGCTGTGCGCCGGTATGGCAGCATTCCTGAGCAAAGGCCGTCACGGCACGTTCGGTTCTTCGGGGCCAAGGCGCCACGGCGGCATGATTAAGGTAAATCACCGCCGGGTCGTGTGACGCCTCGATAGGGAACTCATGCTCCAGAAGGGAATCGACTTTGCTGTTTGCGTCAGAGGTCATGCTAACATTGCCATATGAAGTTGAGCCAAACCATAATACAGCCGGCCCGAGAATACCAAGCGGCAGATGATACATCCGGAAAGGTAAGGGACGCCTCAGTAAGATGACAGCATTGACACAATCTCCAGCCTGGCAACAACTGGCTAGGCATCATGCCGCTATGAAAGATCGGCACATGAAAGATCTTTTTGCCTCGGACGCTGACAGATTTAACAAATATTCATTACAGGCCGGGGAATTATTTCTTGATTACTCAAAGAATCTTATTACAGACGAAACACTGAAACTGTTACAAGACCTTGCGCAGCAAGAGGAAGTAGGGAACTGGATTGCGCGCATGTTCTCCGGTGAACATATTAACACTACAGAAGATCGTGCTGTGCTGCATGTTGCCTTGCGCAATCGCGGCAATCGTCCCATGCGGGTGGATGGACAGGATGTCATGCCCGCGGTCAATAAAGTATTGGCACGGATGCGAAGTTTCTCCGAAGCTGTCCGTACGGGCGAGTGGACGGGCTATAGCGGCAAGGCCATTACCGATGTTATTAACATCGGTATAGGCGGATCGGACCTCGGCGTGTCCATGGTCTGTGAGGCCTTGCGGCCCTATGCCAAGGCAGGACTCAACGTGCATTTTGTTTCCAATGCGGATGCGCATGATATTGCCGAAACCCTGCACAAGCTGGATCCGGAGACAACTTTATTTATTATTGTCTCCAAGACCTTCACTACACAGGAAACGCTGACCAATGCAACCAGTGCAAAGGAGTGGCTGCTCGCGGCTACCGATAGCATAGAAGTTGTGAAAAGGCATTTTGTCGCCGTGTCCACGAATAGAGAAGCTGTTTCCGCATTTGGAATCGATACCAGTAACATGTTCGAGTTCTGGGATTGGGTGGGTGGACGCTTCTCGCTGTGGTCAGCCGTAGGCCTGATCATCGCTGTCTCCATAGGGATGGATGGATTCGAGAAATTGCTGGCGGGTGCGTATGAGATGGACGAGCATTTTCGCACTGCGGCCTTGCACGACAACATGCCTGTCATGCTCGGCCTGCTAAGCACCTGGTATATTAATTTCTTTGCTTACGAGACCCAGGCAATACTGCCGTATGACCAAGCCATGGCCCGGTTCCCGGTTTTTTGTCAACAGGGCATTATGGAAAGCAATGGCAAGCGTGTGGACAGGAATGGCCGGGTTGTGGATTATGCCACCGGTCCCGTGGTCATCGGAGAGCCAGGTACCAATGGCCAGCATACGTTTTATCAACTAATACACCAGGGCACCCAAATCATACCGGCCGACTTCATTGCCGCGCTGGAACCTCATCACAGGTTGGGACAACATCACGAAATTCTGGCCTCGCATTTCCTGGCGCAGACAGAGGCCTTGATGCGCGGTAAGACGGAACAAGAGGTCAGACAGGAACTGCAGGCACAAGGGCTGGCACCCGAAGCCATAGAACGATTATTACCGCATAAGGTCTTTCCCGGTAGCCGTCCCAGCAATTCCATCATTTTCGACAAGCTCACGCCGCGGGCTCTGGGAAGCCTGATTGCGCTCTATGAGCACAAGATATTTGTGCAGGGCATACTCTGGCGCATTAACTCCTTCGACCAATGGGGGGTTGAACTGGGCAAACAACTCGCGGGGCGTATATTGCCGGAACTACGCAAAACAGAATCTGTCATGGGCCACGATTGCTCGACTCTTGGCCTGCTAAATCGCTTTAAGAAGTTCCAGTAACTAGTTGTAATTACAGATAAATAATGGCTACAACTATCATGAATAATCATGAAATGTATACATTGTAAAATAATCGTTCTCATTATTTTGATGTTGCAAGCCAACTATTTATACGCTGGCAATGCAATACTCAATCGGTTTGCCGCAAAAATGTTTGACCCGGGGCTGGAACACCACACTGCAATGGGCAAGGGTCATGAAGATTTGAGAAAGCTTTTTGGTGAGCCCACGATTAGCAAGCGCTGGGAGGAGCCCGATGATCGTGAGCCTGGACTTATCGTAGATAAGGAGCTTTGGGAGTATCCGGGAATAAAGGCAACATTATCCAGTCCTCGCTTGCGTTATAAGGATGAGCGCCGCTGGTGGATAGACTCTGTGGAGGTTATAGACAAGCGCTACTTGCTACAAGGTGAGTTACGCATTGGAGACTCTGAAAAACGGTACCGGGCCGTGTTGGGTAAACCGTATTACCAGAAAAAGAATGTTCTCGTGTATTCTGTTGATGTAAAGCAAGTATACAAAACCAATGTGGGGTTGTATGCCGACGTAGATATTGAAATACATTTGAACTCACAGGGCATATCAGAACGTATTATCTGGAGGATTAGCGGTGATTGATCGACAAGAGCGTCAAATTGAAGATGAAACAGGTCGGTGATGAGCTGGTTCGTTATCATATTTGCTACTTTACATAATATACATTATGCGAACTAATATCCCCGTGTATAGGTCTTGTGGATCCCCCATTTAACTTATTGTTTTGTAAGTCTCTTTATCTGATTGACAAATCTCTTGTGTGTATATACTTAAAGCTATTAGAAGAACGAACTTATTTGGTCTCGCCAGATTCGATAAGATCTGACGACGATAAGACCTGACCATTGGGGAATTCATGGGTACATCATCAGATGTAAGCACTTCATCCAAGCTTGCGGATTTGACCACCATTATCATGGTTGTCTTGATGGCCATAGGTGCAAACTTGCCATCCAGCATGGTTGTCGCCTTCGACAAGCGTTTTTTACTTGCCGGGTTAATCGCCATTGTAGCCGTTTCGCTGGTGCGTTATTTGAAATTTACCCTGGTCCTGGCGGTGGCCATCCTGGCTGTCGGCGCCAATATCCCCCACCAGCTTGCCGATGAACTCGGTATGGATAAAAACATTATGCTCTTTGCCCTGGTTGCCATGGTGATCGTGTCACTGACGAATCATGTCTTTAAGCTTCCCGCCGGCGGCGCAAAGAAATCTTCCAAAACAGCAAAGAGTAATGCCCATGGTGCCGGCGCTTTGTTCACGGCCATTGGTAAGGGTCGGCTTTCAACCGTGCGCGCCCTGCTGGATCAAGGCGTGAATCCCAATATTAGTACCAAGGACGGGGTTACGCCCCTTATTTACGCGGCAGCCAAAGGTTATGGAGATGTTATTCCCTTGCTGGTAGAACGCGGTGCCGATGTTAATGTCAAAGACAAGCAGGGCCATAGCGCATTAAGCATTGCCAGATCCAAGGGGTTTACACGCGCCGAAGAAGTGCTTAAGGCCTCCGGAGCCTCCGGGTAAAGCCATTGCGGCCCTTCCTTTCTTCAGCGATACAATTCCTGTCCTGATTCTTCTTGATCCCCTGATATCCGCGCTGTTTGGTCACGCTATACCTGCCTATTGGGTACTAATTACTTAGCATTCTGCTAATATTTGCGTACAGATTGATACGAAGATAGCTGTATCGGGGCCGCTATGAAAAAACTTGTTATTAGAGCTGTGTGGGACGATGAAGCGTCTGTTTGGGTTGCATCAAGCGATGATGTCCCAGGGCTGGCCACCGAAGCTGATACCTGTGACGAATTGGTATCCAAACTCAAGGTGATGATCCCTGAATTGCTACAGGCTAATAGCCCGGATCAAGTCCCTGATGATATTCCATTTGAGTTACTTAGCCAGCTTAACGCAGTGGCGCACAGAGAAGCCTGTTAGTGGCGGGCTTCGCAAAGCCGCTTAAAAAACTCCTAAAAGAAAACGGTTGCACCTTTGATAGGCAAGGCAAGGGCGATCATGAAATCTGGTATAGCCCAATATCCAAGATTAAATTCACAATCGAATGTGCGAATTGCCTGATATCTCGGTCTAACTCATCGCGCCTGAATTGACATCCCAACCCAAACTTTTTGCGCGCTCCTTGATTAACCCTATCGAATAAACTTCGCCGGTATCATCATCGCAAAATTCTGATTCTAGTAGGTCTTCATCAGTTATTGAATGTTTTTTTATATAATAAAGTGCATTTAAAATAGCGTCAAGTTCTGGTTTCTTTTTCCCCTTGAATTTATTCTTATCCGCCCTTTCAATATATTCTAGTATAGGTAGTGCCATTCTGAATGCCCTAAGTTTTCTCTCAAGCTTTTCTCTATCTTGTATACGTACCGCTGCACTAGGGTATTGATTGATCTGTTGAAGCAATTCTAATGCTTTCCTGGCATTGTTGATTCTAACGCTTGTAGATTGCCCGTTATTTACAAAGTGCACAGCCCTTTCCATTTTAGCTATCAAAGGTGCTATTTTTTTCATTTCCCTATCTGTTCTATTTATTTTTCTTATAAAATAGACTATTACAAATATAGCGACGAATACAAGAATAGCTTTTAGTTCAAATGGATCCATTTTAGCCACCTAACTATATAGATAGTCAACCGCTGACCATCTCAGTGATGGTATACCGCTATGATTCACGAGCCTTCAATATGACACTTTGCTCTAAATGACAACTTCCGTTAATGAAAAATAAGTGCTAGAGAGTAATTGTTTCTATTATTAGCGGAAATTTCTCTCTGGTACCTATTTATAATTAGAATGAGCATGTGGTCTCCTTACCATAAATAAACAAAGTAGAAAACTTAAAGACTAAAAATCAGAGCCAGCGGCTTTTGCTGCTTCTTTTGCATCATTCTTTTTTTTATTGGCAATTAGAGTAGATCCAATAGTGGCAGTACATGTTTTATTAAAAGAATTGCATGTGATAAATACAGTAGATGTAGAGCCTTCCCATAAATATTCATTTATATATTTATTCGGTTTGTAACCTTTACCAAAATTGGCTTGAAAAGCGTCAATTAAGGCGCGTCTATTTGCAATACCTTTTGTCGTTATTAGAACACTAGAAAATTTGTCTTTATAGGTAAAATATACAAGCCTCTTTAATTTAGCATTGCCAATAGATAATTTGTCATCTTTCCTAATATAGACTTTTTCATACTTCTTAGATGATTTGAGTATCATTTGTGGGTTCGATGAAATATTCATACCCCACTTAGCACCTCGGAAACCGAGAGGTTCATTCTTGAATGCTAAAGCGCTAGTTGAATAGATTGCGAAAAAAACCATAAATATTAATTTCGTTTTTATTTGCATGGCTCCTCCCAATTATAATTTACCTGGCCTTGACCAGACCGCACTCCTTGCGCTTGACAGAAGCCATAGCGCATCCCCTTTCCTTTTGTGGTTATTGCAGCATAACAAACAGATATTACCGAAAACTTGAACAAACAGATATTACCGAAAACTTGGATTGGAGGCACATTGGCCAAGAAACTGTTTGCTGTATTTAAATGTAGGCCCGTTGTAGACCGAAATATAAGATTATTAAAGGATCGAAGGTTATATAACCTATTGATTTAAATGGTACCCGAGGCCGGAATCGAACCGGCACGAGGTTTCCCTCAACGGATTTTAAGTCCGTTGCGTCTACCAATTCCGCCACTCGGGCATATACAAGATTTCACTCGGTGAAGCGTGGCCTGGCAATGAAAATGGAGGCTGAGGCCGGAATCGAACCGGCGTCCACGGCTTTGCAGGCCGCTGCATAACCACTCTGCCACCCAGCCATGGTTTGGCACTGTACCAAAAAAAACAGGGCAAGCGTAAACGGACG